>CAMZKK010000213.1 GCA_947311175.1 uncultured Planctomycetota bacterium
AACAAGATGATGTTAGAGATAAGTGCAACTACCGAGCAGGTGAATTCAGGCTCAACCCAAATCAGTGATGCAAGTCAGTCGCTATCACAAGGGGCAACCGAATCGGCAGCAAGTCTTGAAGAGATTACATCTTCAATGACAGAGATTGGTTCGCAAAGCAAGCAAAATGCAGAAAACGCCCATACCGCTAACACCCTTGCAAGCAGTGCGAAGCAAGAGGCAGAAAAGGGAAGTGCAAGTATGGCAACTATGACTGAGGCAATGGAAGACATCAATAACTCAAGTCAAGAAATTTCAAAAATCATCAAGGTAATTGATGACATTGCATTCCAAACCAATCTCCTTGCCCTAAATGCCGCAGTAGAGGCAGCAAGAGCGGGAAGACACGGCAAAGGCTTTGCCGTAGTAGCTGAGGAGGTTCGTAACCTCGCAGGTCGTAGTGCAAAGGCTGCTCAAGAGACCGGTCAGCTTATCGAGTCATCATCAGGGAAGGTTGAAAATGGCACCAAGATTGCTGCTGAGACTTCAGAGGCATTAAAGGGAATTGTCGAAGGCATAACTAAGGCATCAGACCTCGTTGGTGAGATATCGGCAGCAAGTAATGAGCAAGCACAAGGTGTGGCACAAATCAGTCAAGGACTACAACAAATTGATAGCGTAACCCAACAAAACACAGCCAACGCAGAAGAAACTGCATCAAGTGCAGAAGAGTTGTCAAGTCAAGCTCAAATCTTGCAATCATTAATTGCCAAATTCAAACTAAAGAATACAGGAGCTGTAATGCCAACTCAACAAATGGTTAGCCAAGCACCAATATCAAGTCCAACCCCTCGTCCACTACCAACCCCAACTCAAACAGGTGGCTGGGGAGACGGCGGCGCAGTCGCATCAACAAGTGACAAGCTAATCAACCCGAAAGCTCAAATAAAATTAGATGATTCGGAGTTTGGGAAATACTAAAAAAAAAGCCATGTAGAAGAGCCGGACATGCATGATTTGTTTGTCTGGCTTTTTTTTTAATTAAAAGTTAAGAATTAAAAATTAAAAATGGTTGTGACGCATTGCGTCGTTTTTATCGCAGGCGGTAGTTGGATTTTTATTTGTTTGTCTGGGTTTTTTTTAATTAACAATTAACAATTAACAATGAAGGGGCTTTAGCTGTCGCTAAAGGGGTTTTTGTGATTTTTAATAAAGAATATAGACATGAGTGAAAGACGATGTAATATATTAATGCATTGTATCATTATAAAAGTAACACTATTTTTTAACTATTAAGGAAAGGTACGCTATGAGGATTGGAAGAAAAATACAGGTAATAGTTATTTCTCTTGTATCGTTGGTTGTTGTTTCATTATTAATTACTACTGTGGCTAATTTGCATTCAACATCAAAGACAGTTTCCAGAGAAGTTATCAATGCTAGTAATAAGGAGCTTATTAAAGCGGTAGAAGATGTTTATTCTATGTGTCTTATACAAAACAACAATGTGCAGTTTAAAGTTAAATCTGATCTTAATGTGGCAAGACTTATTATAAATAGTTATGGTAAAGTTTATACTGCAAATAATGAAACTGTAAAATGGAAGGCTATTAATCAATTTACAAAAAAAGAAACATTTATCGAGATACCTAAGATGAAAGTTGGGGATATATGGCTTGGCAAAAATTCTTCATTTGATATTGAGTCACCAGTGGTTGATGCCATACAAAAGGTTATCGGTGGGACTTGCACCATTTTTCAAAAGATGAATAAAAATGGTGATATGTTAAGGGTATGTACAAACATAAAAAAGAATAATGGAGAGCGAGCAATTGGAACATACATACCTGCTATCAATCCAGACGGAAAAGCAAACGGTGTCGTTAAGAAAGTATTGAGCGGAGAAACTTATTACGGAAGAGCATTTGTTGTGAATGCCTGGTATACGACAGCCTATGAGCCTATTTTTAATAAATCAAAAGAGGTTATCGGGATACTATATTTTGGAATGAAAGAGGATGCAGGGGCAACTCTAAAAAAGAGAATAAAAAATATTACTGTGGGTAAGAGTGGGTATGTGTCAGCATTTACAGATACAAATAAAGCTAACTTTAAATTATTAGTGAATATTGATAAGTTTAGTGGCGGAAAAGATTTATCCGGTTATAAGTCTAAGTCGGGTGTGCAGGTGTTCAGCAAATTAAAAACCAAATTCATTGATGAGGAATCAAGAAAAACAATAACCTTGAGATATACATCTATCGATGGTGAAGAGAGACTTCTTGTCGCTAAATATTTTCCAAATTGGGATTGGGTTATATTTGCAACTGCAAAGATAAACGATTTCATGGGACCAATAAATAAAATTAATCAATCCATTAACAGCATAAGTTCACACTTTATTATAGTTGGGATTTTTTCAATTGTCATGTCACTATTTATTTCGATGTGGTTTTCAAAAACAATTACAAATTCTCTTGATGTTGTAATTGATGCTGCAAATAAAATCAAAAAAGGTGAAATTGATATTTCAATACCGATTAAAACAAAAGACGAAATATCAGATCTTGCACGGTCTTTTTTAGCAATGGCAGATGACTTGAAAAAGAAAGCATTTGTTGCAAAATCTATTGCCGCAGGGGACTTAACTGCTGAAGTTCAAGTGGCATCTAAGCATGACGAAATGGGCAAAGCCCTTAAGTTGATTATAGAAAACCTTAACAAGATGATGTTAGAGATAAGTGCAACTACCGAGCAGGTGAATTCAGGCTCAACCCAAATCAGTGATGCAAGTCAGTCGCTATCACAAGGGGCAACCGAATCGGCAG
>CAMZKK010000214.1 GCA_947311175.1 uncultured Planctomycetota bacterium
AAAATTCAAGTAGAAGATGAAGATGAGTTGCAAAAATTAGAACGATTGCCGGTAACTGTTGAACTGACTGGTGTTACCTGGGAGACTGCTCTTGAATTTCTTGCAAAAAAATACAAGTTTGTTGTTTCAACAGAAATGGAGCAAGAGGGAGTTATTTTGCTTGAACGTCCACCAAGGATTACGATGAATGTTCAAAATGCTGCCATAGAGAATGTGATCAAATTAATTGCAAGTGATGCCCAAGCAAATATTATTATTGGTCCTGAAGTAAAGGGCAATGTAAGCTTTTCTATCAATGATGTGCCTTGGAAAGATGCCTTAGATAGCATTTTAAAGACTCATGGGTTTATTAAAGTTGAAGAAGCTTCAGGAGTTTTAAGGATTACTACTCCCGAAAAAGTTCAGCAACAACTTGAGGTAAGAGTGTTTCCATTGCGTTATATTTCTGCAGAAGGTTCACGTTATCAAGCGGTTCTTCAGAGTGAGTATGTAACTAGAAGTTCATCTAGCACCAGTAGTGAATTTAATTTAATCAGTGTGCTTGAGCAAATAAAAAGTCCAGAGGGAACTATTTCGTATGAACGTAGAACGAATCAGCTAATTATTAAAGACACGTCAACTAAGATAGCAGAAATTGCCGCAGTTATCAGGGAGCTTGATAAAGCACCATTGCAAGTAAAAATTGCTACTAGAATTATTACAAAATCTTATGAAGGTGATGATGATTTGGGAGTTGATTGGCAAAATGGATTTTCTGCAAATGTTGGTGGTGGCGACTGGCAGACAACTTTTCCATTTAGTCCGTTTGCAAAAAATGGAAGTATTGGCAGTATGGGGTATCTAGGACCACTATCAGCAATTGCTACAGATAGTAAAAGCTTGCCCACAGGAATCACAAAATTTGAATCAGATGCAGCAGGTGCCGGCTCTTTCGGTATGAATTATGGAACAATGAGCTTTACGGAACTAAAAGCTACTCTTCAAATGCTTAAATATGATAAAAACACCAGACTTATTCAAGCCCCACAGATTGTTGCTCTTGACAATGAAGAGGCAACTATTCATATTGGGGAAATTGTTAGATATGCTGAATTTAAGACCGAGACAACCGATAGTGGAGTGACGAGTGGATATGCAGCAGCTGATCCACTTTACTTAGGGGTTCAGCTTTTGGTTGTTCCACAGATTATTAAAGGTGCCGACAAATTGTTGCTTACTGTAATACCAAAGACTGAGGAGTTAGATGGTTGGAAAACATTTAAGGGTGATAGTAATACCTTAGAGTTGCCTCAAACTAAAAGTAAGACTGTCGTTACAAGAATGATGCTCAAAAATAAAGAGACTGGAATTATTGCCGGTCTTATTAGTGACCAAGTCATTGATGCAACCAAAAAAGTTCCTTTCCTCGGAGATGTTCCGGTTATTGGTAGGGCATTTAAGAGCCGTACTATTGACCCTAAGAAAGATGATATCTCTATTTTGATTACCCCAACCATTCTTCGTGAAACAGACGGTAAGGATTTTGAAGTTGAATTGGCTGCTTTGCGTAAATCTGCCGATTTGTAAAATCTTAAATCTGTAACATAAAAAAACGGTCACATTGACCGTTTTTTTATGTAATTTATTTACGAATAAAGTTGAAAGCGTCAAGTGATATTTGTAGAATTTTATCTCTAATATTTTCGTGACTGTATTTGAAGATGGTTTTTCATGATTGCAATCAAAAATTTATCTAAGAGTTATGGTAATCATCAAGCACTAATTGATATTAATATAAATATTGATAAAGGTGGGGTGGTTGCTTTTCTTGGTCCAAACGGTGCTGGCAAAAGCACCCTGATTAGGAGTATCACTGGTTACCTTCCATTTGACAGTGGAACGATTAATGTTTGTGGAATTGATATTGCGAAAGACCCTCTTGCTGTTAAGCGAATTATCGGGTATTTGCCGGAAAGTAATCCTCTGTATCATGAACTTCGGGTTAATGAGTTTTTGTCCTACCGAGCTGGTTTGAAAGATGTTGCTCGTCGAGATTTAAAGAAAACTGTTGATCGTTCATTATCGCTATGTGGAATAACGCATGTTCAGACACGAATTATTGGTCAGTTATCAAAGGGCTATCGGCAAAGAGTTGGTTTGGCTGATTGTTTGTTGGGTAATCCAGAATTGATTATTCTTGATGAACCGATGGTTGGGCTCGATCCCAATCAATTAGGCGATATAAAAAAGCTCATTGTTGACCTTGGTGCTGAAAAAACGGTATTTTTGTCAACCCATGTGTTGCAAGATGTTGAGGAACTTGCGAGGCAGGTGGTTATTATTAATAATGGCAAACTGTTGACTGTGGATACCCCTAAAGGATTAATCGCTAAAAGCACTGCAAATCGAATAGTGATGCTTAAAACAAATGAAAAAAAGATTTCCGTGGATTCATTCTCTGTTATTGATTCTGCTTTAGAGGTTAAAGAGTATGTGGTAAATAGTGATGGCGTAACTTATCTGTTTGAGACTAAAGATGACTCTGCCTGTAGGAATGAAATTATTACATTATTTGGGAAAAATGGATGGTTCTTTCAGGAAATGAGTGTTAAGCCAATAAGATTAAGCGATATATTTACCGAAATAACTACCAATGAAGGGAATGGTAATGTTTAAACGTTTATCCCGCACTTATAAATTATTTCTTAGAGAGTGTCTCTCTATGGCTGTTACCCCAGCTACTTATGTTGCGGTAACCTTATTTATAGTAATTATATCGTTAGGATTTTATCTTTCTGCACAGGAAACTCAGTCTGCTGATTTTGAGCCGGTAGCGGTGTTTATCAATTTCCTTTGTATCTTCTTTGTTCCCATTGTCACGATGAAGGTTTTTTCAGAAGAAAGACGCAGTGGCACTATTGAATTGTTGTTGACCAGCCCGGTTGATTTGATTGATATAATTATTTCAAAATTTTGCGCATCATATTTTTTCTTTTTAATCATGATTTCTCCTTGTGCTGTATTTATTGGACTTGATATGTGGGCTGGAGATATTGATAGTGGGGTGGTGATAACGGCTGTTACTGGGCTGTTATTAGTTGGAGCAGTGTATGTTAGTATCGGAGTTTTTGTTTCAGCCTTAACTAAGAGTCAAATCGCTTCTGCAATGGGAGCAACCGGATTAATCTTTATTTTTTGGTCGCTATGGTTCCTCGGGGATCAATCATCGTCTTTTGGTAAGGTTGTTCAATACTTGTCAATTAAAGGTCATTTTGATTCGTCCTTGGCACGAGGAATCTTTGACCTTGCAGATTTGGTTTATTTTTTCTCAGCAATCGTCTTTTTTGTTTTTGCAAATTGGATTTTTTTAAACGGCTCTCTTTCGGTGGTCGGCAGAACAGGGGATACCGGCTCTAAGAAAATAAAAATTATTAATTCGGTGCTTGTTTTGGCTATAATTGAATCCGTGTTATTTGGCATTGCTTATCTTGACGTAAATGGTATTACTAAGGCAGTAATTAAATCATGGTATTTGGCAGGTAAGTATGTATTTATATTGCATAGCACCATTCCACTATTAATAGGTTTGTTGTTGTTTGTTTTGCTGTTATTTATTAATAGAAAAAAACGCTCAAACATTATTTCAAGGGTGTTTCAGCAGGTGAATATTGCTAGCACTATTTTGGGGATTTTTGGGGTTCTTGTTGTTATTTTGAATATTAATGTAGTTGCGTCGAGGTATGTTACAAGGTTTGATATTTCAGAAAAAAGAATAAACACCCTCGACATATCGACAAGAAAAGTGCTTGATAAACTTCAAGAACCAGTCAGCATTAAGGTATTCTATTCTCCTTACAATGATGAATATGACAAATTTCCCGTGCTCGAAAAGGTGAAATCATTGTTGTCTGAATATACAGCATATAGCACGAATGTTCTTGTTGATTACTATAATCCAGAAATGATGCCGGTTGTTTGTCGAAAGATTGCAAAAGAGAAAAGCTTAGATTTTTCTGCACTTTCTAAGATTGCAATTGTTGAATATCAAGGGAGGCGAGTGATTTTACCTTGGGACTTTATCGCTCAACAGGATATTAATGTTATTGGCAAAAAGTTTCGTAAGTTTTCGGGTGAGACGGCTTTTACCAGTTCAATTAAAAGATTGATGGATCCTAGGCAATCAACTATTTATTTTACTGAACAGCACGGGGAATTTGACTCATATCGCAAAGATTATCCAGCTCGTTCGGTAACGACCTTTGTTAGTGAATTGAGAGTAAATGGTTTTAGAGTAAAAAGATTATCTTTTGTTGATAATACTGAAATTCCAGAGGATTGTGATTTGCTCATTTTTGCCGGACCTTCTCGACCATTTGGAGCTAGCGAGATTGCTTCATTGACCAAATATATTAAAGATGGAGGCAATGCACTATTTTTGATAGAGCCAACCTCGCTACGTTCTCCTGAACTAGATATAGGTTTGGAGGCAGTTATTAAAAAATTCGGTGCGGAATTAGAGATTGACACTCTCTATGATCCAAGAAATAATCGTGGCGGAGCATCGGGAAATATTTTTGTGAAAGGCAATCCACAGCATCAGATAACGGCATCTGTGCAACAAGTGATTTGTTACATAAAGAGAGGGAGAAGCATTAAGTTAAAACAAAGTAGTAAAGTTATGCCTGGTTGGTCTGGAGCTTTTCTTCTTACCTCATCTGAAAACTCGTTTTCTGTTTCTTTGCAAGGAAAAAAGAATAGAGCTGGTGGATTTGCATGTGCAGTAGCATTAAAGGGAAAAGAAAAAGGCAGAATTGTGGTTGTTGGAGATGCTGATATTGCGGGGAATCTTATATTTGGATTGGCACGTAATAAGGCATTTTTGGTATCTGCTGCGCATTGGTTGTTAGCACGAAATGATTATCAAATTCAAATTCCTGAGAGACAGGATAGTAATAGGAATCTATCGCTGACCGGGTATCAACAAAGGATGTTTTTCTGGATATCATTGATTGCGATGCCTCAGTTGGCATTATTGATTGGTGCCTTTATCTGGTGGCGAAGAAAACAATAGTGAGGAAAAGCCAATGAAATGGCGTAATTGTATTTTAATTTTAATCGTAGCATTAATATTATCAATAGTTAATATTTTTGACTATTGTCGTGTTGCGGAACAAAAAAAAGTTGCAGCTCGGAAGGGACTTATTGTTCCTATTGCTGCAGAGCAGATCGGATTTTTTTCCATTGATAATGAGTCAGAGACTAAGATTGCCTGCGTTAAACGTAACGATAACAAGTGGGCAATTGTTGAACCGGTTGTTGATTTTGTTGATACTGATGTCTTGCGAGATATTTTTGCATTTATTTCTTTTGGTAGGGGAGAGTTAGTTCCTTTTGCAGATTTAAAAAAGTGTGGTCTCGCAAAGCCATTGATTCGCCTTAATGTTAGTACAAAACCAGGTAGACCAGGAGAGAGTATTTTGTTTGGCAATAAGACTACCGATGGTAAATTTATCTATGTGACGAGGGCATTTGCAGAAGATAAAGTATTTAGAGTTAACTATAACTTGGTCTCGTTTATATTTAAAAATACAGATTTATTTAGAGATAGAGTTATGATGGATTCTAGGATTGCACAGGCACAAAAAATTATCTTAACCGGTACGCCTGCCGGCAGTGTGGTTTTTTTCTCGAAATGCAAAAGGGTGGAATATTGAAGAGCCATTTAGTTGGCCTGCCGATGGGGGCGTGGTGTCAAAATTGATTCAGAAATCAATCGAGCTTCGCTCGTTGGGAATTATGGCTGAAAGCATGAACGATTTAGACAGTGTTGGATTAGGTGAAAATGGTGTAAAAATTATTTTTGCAACTGATCATAGTGAGTTTGCGATTAAACTTGCTCCTCCGTTGACTGGGTCAGCAAGTGCAAAGGGGCTTTCGTTTTGCGAGGGTAGAAAACAAATATTTTTTGTTAACGATCAGTTAAGAAAAGATATTTCAAAAAGACTGGTGTCTTTTTACCGTAAGAAGTATCTTGGTACACTTGACAGTCTTGAACCTTTGTTGTCATCGGTTGCTGCACGAGTTAAAGGTAAAAAATTAACTAATCGGCAACAGATAATGGTTCTTTCACGAGCAATAAAAGAAATTTCTATAACCAATAATTACGGTAGAATTAGACTATTAAATGAAAAAATACTTTGGCGAGGAATAAGTCCGGAAAAATTTATTGCAGACTTTTCCGAAATATTTAAATTTGTTGCCATAACCAGAGAGCTTAGAGTACGTTCATTTCTTTCTCCAGATGAATACAATAAGTCTCTTGGTTATTATGGATTAGATAACCCATTAATAAAATTAACAATGACTGGTCTTGATGGAGAGTACATTACACGCCTTTTGATTGGAAAACGAAGTGGTAATAAAACTTTTTTTGCAAAATTAAATGACAGTAAAGAGGTGTTTAAGCTGTCTAAAGATAATGTTTCAGTTCTTAATCGAAGATGGTATAAATATTATCAAAAATCGATTAGTAGTTTTGGGGTAAAAGATGTTATAAGTCTAAAAATCACCAGAGAAGGAATTCAATATTTATATAAAGGAACGGTTGGGGATGCTTGGCAAATGGTTTTACCTCATACCTCTCCTGCTGATGCAATGGCGTTATATACAGGATTGTTCAGTAAAAAACGAGGGTTTGGAGAATTAATTGCACTTGACATTGTTGGAGAAGTTAAGGATGATCTTTCTTCTTTTGGTTTAAATAAACCGAAAATAATTGCAGTTTGCGAATATAAATTACCTGCGTATGCTAAGGCGTATATAAAGAAGAATACTGCAAAGGTGTCTATTGAGATTGGTTTGAAATTCATCTATAAAGGCAAACCAGCTTATTATGCAAAACTTACTAATGGTAAAGTGGTTTTTGTTGTAGATAAAGAGTTTGTTGATTTGTTAAAAAATAAATATTAGTCTTTGATTAAAAATAGGTACTTAGGAGGTAATGGGTATGGCACCAGCAAAAAAGAAAAAGGTAGCTAAGAAGAAAATAACTAAGAAAAAGGTCGCGACAAAGAAAGTTACTAAAAAGAAAGCAGTTATGAGTGAAGAGTCCGAGAAGAAGGTTGCAAAGAAAAAGGTTGCAAAGAAAAAGGTTGCAAAGAAAAAGGTTGCAAAGAAAAAAGTTGCAAAGAAAAAAGTTGCAAAGAAAAAGGCTGGCAAGAGGGTTGCTTGTTTAATTGAAAATACTAAACTTGAATCTACAAAGGGAGTCTCATTCAAGGTTGATCTTCCTAAAAAAACAACCAAGAGAAAGATTGCTCCGGGGGTGATGATTGATAACAATAAAGAGCAAACTAAAACTAGTAAGCGTTCAAAAACTGTCAAACCACCTAAAAAGCTTACTGCAGCCCAACTTAGAGAAGTGGCAGAAAAGATTAAAGAAAAACGAGATATGATTCTTAAAGAAATCAAGCATCAACTTGGTGATGCACGTAGTAGAAATGAAACGCTAAAACCTGATGCCTTTGATCGTGCTACAGATGTTTATGATAGCAGTGTAAGCCATGAAATGGTAAGGGCAGGAAATCTTGAATTAATTGAGATAGAGGCGGCTTTATTGAAAATCAAGAAAAAGACTTATGGTAAATGTGATGAATGCAAATGTGCAATTAGTTCAGCAAGGCTTAAAGTTAAGCCCTATGCTTCTTATTGCTCAATGTGTAAAGAGGAGTTAGAGAAAAATAGATCGTCAAGTGGAGACAATAATGACATTGCAGGTTACTTGGCTTTAGATGATATTGATGATGTGGAGTTAGATTAGATAATTTATAATAAAAAACGCCATGCCTTGTAGGGTATGGCGTTTTTTTTTGTAGCTTGACCTTTTAGGGGATAAGTAGTATATTTAAATCTAAATTTAACTGCAGAATTTAGGTTTATGGCACAAGTCTTAGTCACGTAATTTTGATTCAAAATCCTTACTGGAAAATTTAGAATAAATAAATGTTTTTTCCCTCTTTTTTTTGTTGTGGAGATGTTTGGTGCACCTAAATTTAATAGTTGTGCTGCTGGTATTAACGATTCTTGATTGTGGCTGTGGCTACGATAGAAAAGAAAAAGCGGCTGAAATTTTTAAAGAATCAAAGGTTTTGTTTTCAAAAAACAAGATTAAACCAGCCCAAAAATTAATGTATGAATCGCTAAAACTTAATCCTTATGATCCGGAAGCAAACCTTTTGTTAGCGTTTTCTTTAGAAGTTTATGATGGGGAGTATGATTTATCTGCTAAATATTATAAACGATGTAAGATTGCAATAAAGAATAATCAAAAAATGCAAGAATTTGTCGCTTATAGATTGGCGATTTTAAATGATATTATTGATAATAAAATTGAAAAACTTGAAAATGTAATTGATGAGATGCATTTTGCCATTAAAACTAAGAATAATCAATTATTTGTTCTTAGATTAGGAGGTGGCTTATTGACAGATGATAGACGTATTGGTTTGAAACCGAGAAAGATTATTTCAGAAATAAGACAAATCTTCACGAATTCTGAATTATTAATAATAGAGCGGCAAATTGGCAGGAATACTTCAAAGGTGGTTGTCTTGTGCAAAGGACAAAATGTGGACAAAAGAGTGGTAGTGCTTACTTTTGGATTGTCAAAAACAAGAGGAGACTGGTTGCTATTTGGAGTGGATTTAAAGAATGATCGGAGGGGAGTATGACAAAAAGTAAAAGCACTGTGGCAAAACCATATCAGTTGTTACAGATAGAAAATAATCGATTAAAAGAAAGAATAATTGCTCTTGAATCTGAGGTAAAGGGTCGCAATAGTAGTGTTGTTGATGTGCCGAATGAAAAGCTTAATGCAGATAGTAGAATTTTCGAGTTGGTTAAACATAAAGATAAGGCATTGACTGAATATTCTGAAAGAATGGAGCAGAAGGCTCGTGAATTGGAGAGCTTGGTTCAAGAACTTAACTCGCGCAATGATGAACTGGCAAATGGAATGGCTGTTTTGCGATTATATCAAATGATGTTTGAGAATGAGCCTACTGGAATAGTTGGCATGGATAAGGATGGAAGGGTTATTCAGTTTAATTCTGCCGCGGTAAAATATCTTGGCGTATCATTACATTCTTTGCGTTTACGTTCAATCGGCGAGTTACGAGTTGAAGGTGCTGAGGATTTTGATTTTGAAGATTTATTTGAACGAGCGATTGATTCAGATGAAGACGTTTTGTCTGAATTTGTGGTGGCTGATAAAACCATTAATCTTCGTTGCTATCGCTTAGATGATCCTGCCGGATTAAGAGGGATAGTTATGAGAATAAGTGATTAGTTAAAATAAGGGATAATTGTAAATGCAATATGTTTTAAGTTTTGAGACTTCCGGGGAGGTAGGTGGGTGTGCCATTGTTGATCACTGCGGAAAGGTTATTCATGAAGTTATTCTTGACGAAAAACGTCGACATGGAGAATTGCTTCTTCCTGCTGCGCAAGAGTGTTTATCTAAATGCAAGCTTGCAGACAGTAGTCTTGGGGTTGCTGTTGACATTGGTCCTGGTTCATATACCGGACTTAGAGTGGGAGTAATGGCTGCAAAGTCATTTGCCTTTGGTAGAAAATTGCCGATTGTTGGAATCTCTTCCCTTGATGCTCTTGCTTTTACTGCCCCTAGTTCATATAGTGAGGTAGTGGTCGCTAATGTCTCTCGAAAAAATGAAATTTATTATTGTAAGTTTACCCGTAATGGAGACTCAAGGTTAATTCGTGATACAGAAATTATGGCAATTTCTTATGATGAAACCATAGAGGAAATCTCAAGTCTTTCACAAAAAACTCTTTTGCTTGGTAATGCTTGCCGTGTCCTTAAACTTGGTGATTTATCCAGGCCGCAAATAGAGGTAATAGAAAAAATTTCTCCTACTCCGGCAAGTGTTGCAAGTATTGGGTGGCAACGTTTTAAAAATGGCAACTGTGAAGATAACCTTCATGATATTCAACCTATTTATCCGAGAAGGGCAGGGATAACAATGCCGGTTTTGGGTGAACCTGTTATCGATAGAGAAAAATAATGGCCAAGGCAAATACTGGCAATAAGGTTTTTAAAGCATCCATTGCCATTATGCTTGCACACTTGATTTTTAAATTTACCGGACCAATTCAAGCACGAGTTTTATTAACCTTTTGTGGTGCAGATAAAGTCTTAGCAGACATTGTTTTTTTTTCTTATGAAATAATGCTAATGACTTTTTTCTTATTTTGGGAGGAAGGTTTAGGGCCTGCGTTTCTTCCGGTATTTATGGAGTTGTCTGATGGTAAATCTAAAAAAGAAGGTTGGGCATTTGCCTCGTTGATAATTACAATTCAGGTTATTGTAATCGGACTGCTTGTAGCATTGATAATGATTTTCCCGGAAAAAGTAACTTCTTTGATGACTTCATGGGATACTAATCCAGCATTCAAGGAAAATATGGCACGTGCCCCACAGATTGTCCGATGGATGATTCCTGCCCTCTTTGGTTTGTCTATCGGTTCAACTACCTATCTCATTCTCAATGGAGAAAAAAAATTCTTTTTTGCCGCTCTTGGTGATAGTGCGGTTAAGATTACTATTATCTGTTCACTTTTAATCGGATACTATACAGATAATTTATCATTCTTTTGGATTTGTAGCGGCGTGGTGTTAGGAAGTGTTGCAAAGCTATTTACTCACTGTATAGCAATTGGCAAGGATGTGTTTAGATTTCGCCCAAATTTAAAATTTCGTTCAGAGGCATTTCAGAAATTTTTAATTTTAGTTGCTCCGCTGATTGTAGGGATAATATTTGCAAAAGTCAGAGACATCTATAATGAGGGATGGGTTTTAAGCCATGTCTCTGTTGATGGTTTGATTACTATAAATAAATTGGGACGAAAGATGTTTCAGGCAATTGGCTGGTTGATTCCATATTCGGTCAGTATTGCAATGTATCCATATTTTTGTGAGCTTGTTAATAAAAAAAACAATGAAGAATTATCTCTGATATTAAAGAAAAGTTTTCAGGTGATTTTGATTTTAATTATACCGATAACTGCAATTGCAGTTGCGTTGGCATTTCCTTTAACTAGAATTTTTTTCCAACTAAAAGGATTTAGTATTGCTGATTGTGAGCTTACCGCAATTTCAACAATTGCATATTCTCTCGTTTTGCCATTTTTTGCGTTGGAATATATTTTGATGCAAGCATTTTTTAGCAACAGGAAAATGATTACGCCAATCTTCTTAGGGATAATATTTTCAGCATTAAGTATGATTATTAGTTATTTTGGGGTAGTGATTTATGGGCAAAGAATCAGCATTTTCCTGAGTGGCTATAGTAGTATGTTTACCATTCAAGCTGTCTCTTTGCTTGTTGTTGCTCTTGCTTATACGATTAGTCGGGCATTAAAGGTGTTTGCCTTGATTTATTTTCTGATAAGATTTTTGCCGGATTTGAAAACTCGTAATAATTTATATTTTAGTTTAAAGATGTTTTTTAGCGGGGTGATTTGTTTTGTCGCTACTTATGGGGTTAAAGTGTTTTTGGGTTTTGAATTAAACCCTTCTTCTGCGGAAGGTTTTTTGGCAATTGTATCGCAAGTAATGCCAAGCATTGTTGTTAGTTCTATTGTTGGAATTATCTTTTATTTTTTTACTATTAGAATTATTTGTCCACAACAATGGGCGTTGGCATTAGGCTGGA
>CAMZKK010000215.1 GCA_947311175.1 uncultured Planctomycetota bacterium
AACCCGACGAAGAGCAACAGTAACCATCTCTGTTTCTGAAGAAGATAATGCTTCAGCCATCACCTCGGGACTAGAAAACTTACCGGTGCCAACAAACAGCCGTGACGAAAATTCTTTACCGGCAATTACTAATTTATCCACATCAACCTCCACCTACAAATTGGACTAATTCAATCTTACTTTCTGGCTTTAACTCAAATGTCTCAAACTCGGTATTTTGCACAACCACCCCATCAACATCTGCAATCAGACCTTCTGGGATTAAATCGATTTTTTTAACCAAATCTAAAAGCGTAGCAGGAAAATCCTCAACAGAAAATTCCTTTACTTCTCCATTTACAATAATCCGTTCCATGCTTAAACCTCACGAAAATATTTAGAAAGCTATTATACTATTTACATTTAATACTCAAGGTAATTTTAGAAAAATGAACACACAGAGAAGCATTATGTGTCCACTCGGAATAAGGATGAGTAACACGAAAGGGGATTTGTATATCCCTCGGAATAAGGATGAGGGACACGCAAAGAGGCTTTGCATGTCCCTCGTTTCTTTAAACTTGACTTTGATTGCTGATAAAGATATGATAAAATATCATTTATTTCATTAATTCAAAAGGCATAAAGTGACTACCGGAAAGATATTAATAGTCGAAGACAGCAATGACGAATCTTTGGTATTTGAAAAAATACTCACGGCTGAAAATTACACGGTTACAGTAGTCAATAGTGTAGAAGATGCCCAATCTTTGATTTCAGAAGAAGATGTCGATATATTATTGCTTGATCTTCGTTTAAGAGATAATGACGGAATGTGCCTACTTGAGTGGATTCAGAAAAACAAAAACATTTCTACACCGGCAACAATCGTGATGACCGCCTTTGGTGAACACAAAGATCACATCGCCGCAATTGAACAAGGTGCGATTGATGTTCTTAGAAAACCAATTGACATTGCAGAACTAAAGGCAAAGATTGCTATACATATACAAATCATTAATCTTAGAAAAACCTTATCAAAAAAAAATACCGAATTAAAGGAAACCAAGAAAAAACTTGAGCAAGTGATAAATCTTAGAAAACAATTTTTAACCCTAATCACTCACGACCTCAGAACCCCAATCACTACCATTAAATTGGCGGCAGAAGTCCTAAGAGAAAAAATCAGCGACAACTGCTCTGAGATTGACAAAAAGGTATCAAGTTTACTCAATATGTTGCTTCGTAATGTCGTTCGAGTAGAATCTAATTTCAATGAGATTATGGTTATTGCCAATGTTGAAGTAGGCGATCTCAAGCTAATTTATTCAAAGATTGATATAAATTCAATATTAACAGATGCCGTCAATATCTGTAATCCTGAGATAATCAATAAAGAAATAAATATAACTTACAAATTAGACAACATCCCAAAGATTTATGGTGATGAGTGCAAAATAAAACAGATGGTAATTAATATGATAACCACTGCAATGAGCAGAATGGATATATCGGATAAAATTATTGTTACGACCAAAAAGAGTGGCAACAATATTAAAATCACAATAACCGACACCGGTCCTTTTCTTGATGAAAAATATGTAAAAACAATGCTTCATGGTATTCATACTAACCTACCAACATCTCAAACCAGGGTTGGATTTTATACTGCAAATCAAATAGCTAATTCTCATAACGGCAGCTTTACAGTAACAAGTGATTTAGAAAAGGGAACCAGTCAAATTGCGACTATCCCGATACTAAAAGAACCTATTAAAAAATAATTATTCAATACAGGAGAAATATATGAACAAGAAAACACTTGGCATCGGACTAATCGGAGCAGGAACTGTTGGTGGTGGAGTAATAAAAATATTAGAAAACAAAGCGGAACTTCTTTTTAAACGCTCAGGTTTTAATCTCGAAATAGTAAAAGCTGCCGATTTAGATACCGACAAATTAATTTCACTAGGCATCGACAAAACTAAGGCTACAAACTCTGCCGATGAGGTTATAAATGATAAAGATGTTGATGTTATTATTGAACTTGTTGGAGGAACCGGTATTGCCTACGAAATTGTAGAAAAGGCGTTAAATGCCGGCAAACATATCGTAACCGCAAACAAGGCACTGCTTGCCGAAAGAGGTGAAAAATTATTTACCCTTGCAGAAAAAAATGAAGTTGCAATTGCCTTTGAAGCAGCGGTTGCGGGGGCAATTCCCATCATCAAAGCAATCAGAGATGGACTGTCTGCCGATACCTTACAATGCCTACTTGGCATCGTAAATGGAACTTGCAACTACATCCTAACAGAGATGATTAGCTCTGGGAAAAGTTATGCCGATGCCCTAAAAGATGCACAGAGTCTCGGTTTTGCAGAGGCAGACCCGACCTTTGATGTAGAAGGTAATGATTCGGCTCACAAGTTGACTCTGCTTTCACAGCTAGGCTTTGGAACATCACCGGATTTTACAAAAATAAATATCGAAGGAATTAGCAATCTATCATTAGAAGATGTGGCAAGTGCGGCAAAACTTGGATACAAGGTAAAATTATTGGCTGTTGCAAGACCAATCAACAATCAATTATTTCTTTCTGTTCATCCCGCACTATTAAAAGAAAATCATCCGCTTGCTAATGTTATGGGAAGTATGAATGCAATCTCTCTCTTTGCTGACAATGCTCAAGAATCAATGTTTTACGGTAGAGGAGCTGGAGAAATGCCAACAGCCAGTGCAGTGGTGGCAGATATTGTCGAAATAGCCCGCTCAGGCAGTTCAGATAAAATCAAAAGCAAATGGATTCCAGATGCAGAAAACACCTACGACATTGCACCAATGAATGATTACCATTGTCGTTTTTTCGTTAGATTTACCGTTAGTGACGGTTTTGGAATTCTTGGCAAGATTGCTTCCATCCTTGGCGAAAAACACGTAAGCATAAAATCTGTAGAACAAAACGAAGCAAACGAGGCAAGAGTGCCAATTGTCATTCTTACTCAAGTAGCAAAAGAAGGAAATCTAAGAGAAGCGGTAAAAGAAATAGAGGCATTAGACTTCAATTTAGAACCGGCTGGAATTCTTAGAATTGAAGAATAAACAAAACGAGGGAAAGGCAAATTTTCCTTGCCTGTCCCTCATCCTTATTCGGGGGAAAGATAAAGCATCCTTGCCTGTCCCTCATCCTTATTCGAGGGAAAGATAAAGCATCTTTGCCTGTCCCTCATCTTAACTTACTTTAGAGATTTGATAATGACAAAAACAAAATACGCGGTAATAATTATTGATGGAGCTGCCGATCACCCCTGTCCTGAAATTGATGGCAAGACACCATTAGAGGTTGCACAAACCCCTGCCCTCAAGGAAATGGCTCATGATGGAACAGTCTTGTCTGCTCGAACCGTTCCCGATGGTTTTTCTCCGGGGTCAGATGTTGCGAACCTATCTGTCTTTGGTTATGACCCCAAAAAATATTATACCGGTCGAGCACCCTTAGAGGCAGCATCAATCGGAATTACTTTAGATAACAGCGAGGCAGTATATCGAGCAAACACAGTTACTATCACTGACGGAATAATGAAAGATTATGCCGGCGGTCATATCTCAACTGAAGAAGCGGAAAAAATAATTTCATTCCTCGATAAAAATCTTGAGATTGACGGGGTTAAACTTCACCTTGGCACCCAGTATCGACACGCTTGCGTAATTAAAAATGCAGCAGAACATATTGGCAACGCAACCCCTCCCCACGATATTTTAGACCAACCGATTGATAAATATATGCCCAAAGGCGGGGTAGCACTGAAGATAATGGAAATAATGGAAAAGACCAACTCTCTCTTGCGTGATTTTTCTACCAACAAAATCAGGCTTGCAAATGGAAAACTTCCAATCACTCAACTCTGGCTTTGGGGTGGAGGAATTATGCCTCAACTTCCGTCATTCAATGAAAAATATGGAATTGAAGGAGGTCTAATAAGTGCGGTTGACCTTTTAAAAGGGATTGCAACCCTTGCAAAACTTGAAGTTATTGAGGTAGAGGGAGCAACCGGATTTTATGATACAAATTATCAAGGAAAATGTAAGGCAGCTTTAAAATGCCTTGAGACAAATGATTTTGTTGCCATTCACATTGAGGCACCGGACGAAGCGGGACACAATGCAAACCTTAATGAAAAAATCAAGGCTCTCGAAAATATTGATAGATTCATCACCGCACCAATCTTAGAAAAAGCAAAAAAAGACAATGATTTGCGAATTATGATAATGCCTGATCACCCAACCCCAATAGAGCTAAGAACCCATACCTCTACTCCAGTCCCAGCCTGCATTTGGGGAAAAGGCATAAAGACCAATGAAATAAATGTCTTTAGTGAAAATGCAATCAAAGGGGAAAGAGAAACCATTGGTCACACCCTGTTGGATTTATTAATAAAAACATAAGAATTCACCATAAATTTGTTTTTTTAATTATGGCAGGAGTAAAATGAACAATCATATCAATCCACAGGAAAAAATTGATTGTAACGAAAACCCAATATTAAAACAATATTGGGTTTTACTCATACCTCCATTTATAATTTGTATATTATTGATACTGCCATTATTTAACGGACAATATCGAACCGGTTCCGACATAGAAGCGTCATGCCTACCAATGCGAGCATTTTATGCAGAATCACTTGCCAACAACGAAATGATTCTTTGGGATCCACATATCTACGGTGGATTCCCATTACTAGCAGAAGGTGAAGTGGGAGCGTGTCATCCTTTTCATATTTTCCTATACAAAACATTTTCCCTAATAACGGCATTTCACATTGAGCTTTTCTCTGTCTATATTTTTGCTTTTATCGGGACTTTTTTATTTTTAAAATACTTAAAATGGCCGATTTATAATTCTTTATTTGGGGCATCATTTTTCACATTTTCTCCATTTATGTTATCCCATTATGCCCACGTGCAAATGATAGCTGTCTTTGCTCATACACCATGGATACTACATACTGTTTTTCGATTAACTCAATCAGGAATAATGTCAACAAAGCAGAAAGTTAAAATATTAATTCAATTATCTCTATTGATTGCATCGCAAGTATTATTGGCATATCCACCTGCAGTTTGGTTAAGTGCAATCGTATGGGTAACGGCACTCTTAATTTGGTCGTGGCGAGCATCAACCAAAATGCGTAGTTTGAGAATTACTGCCATTTCAATCACTTTAGCGACAATGTTAAGTGCACCACAATTATTTGTTACTGCTGATTTTTACATAGAAAGCCTTCGGCATTCTGTAGATAATAATTTTCTAAATATGTGGTCGGTTCACCCATGGAATTTTTTGCAATTTATCGCACCTTATATGTTAAAGAGTTATACCTACTATGATCCATTGATTAACAGTAACAGTCGAATGGAATTTTCAATTTACCCGGGGATTGGGATTTTAATCCTTGCACTTTGGGCAATGACTTCAATATCACGACAACCGCCAGCAAAGGCCACTACAATAAAGGTTCTCAGTTTTGGTTGTTTGTTCGCAATACTATTAATGCTTGGAAGATATATTGGATTAACCACATTTTTTAAATATATTCCTATCTTGCGTGCCTTCAGAGCCCCTACTCGATATATTTCAATATTTCTTATATGCATTAATGGATTGGCCTGTTTTGGGATATTTGAACTTTTTAGTAAAAGACTATCTCGCAAACAAATCATAATTCCCCTTGGGTTATTGATTCTAAGTTTATTGATTCATCTATTTGCATTCTTTGAAATAATTATTCCCAATCACGCCACCGAAAATATGCTTTTGCTCTCAATAGGTATTATCGGTTCTATTTGTATTGTTGCCATACTTTCCATTAACGGTAATAAAAAATGGAGTATTATATTGCTACTCTTAAGCCTCATTGATGTAGGTTTATATTCTTTTGCCGCAGGTCCCGGTAATTTGCAATTAAAAAAGATTTCAGCCTTAACAAAAATTATCGAAGGACGAAAGCATACTAACAAAACGTATCGAGTTCTGGGATATTGGAGTTGGCAAGTAATGGCTGGTGAATATAATGCATGGGGGTATACTTCACTCGAACCTAATATGAAGATGGGATTTACCAAAAAGAAATTTTTTGAATTACTTGCGGTTAGGAAAATTAAGAAAAGAAATGGAGTTATTTATAATGTTAAAAATCCAACCCCGAGGATTCGTTTAGAAAACCCCTATAATGGCAATATTAAAATAATAACAGATGCGCCGCAAAGATTGAACATTAGTGTATATTCAACGCTACCTCAACGTCTCATAATTGCCGATAGATGGGATAAAAATTGGAGATGTTCAATCAATGGCAATCCTATACCCATAGAAAAGTATTATGATATAACACGTGCAGTTAATATCCCTACAGGAGAAAGCAATATAATTTTCACCTATCTGCCTATAGCATATTTTTATGGAAAAATTATATCTACAATAGGCTTAGTTATAATATCTCTACTATCTTATTTATTTATAATTCGAAGCGAGGTTGAAGAAACAACAATAAAAAAGAAGATTAATTATAAATAAATATTGACATCATCACGTATAAATATCTAATTGACTCAACTAACTTTTAAAAGAGGAAATATTTCAAATTAATGGTAAAAAATTTTAAGCGCTAAATAATAATATAATACCCGGACTCATATCTCATAATAGCCCATCATACATAAGCACTTAAAAATATTACCTGAAACAAAAATATTTCTCAGGCAATGTTTGGTAATTACCGTACTGGTAATATTGTTGTGTTGATGTAAATGACAACTGGGCTTATTTCGAGCAAAAATCATCAAAAAACTTAAATGTTTCTATCTTTTTTAGGAATTATTATGATACGTACAATTTATGCTATCGCAAGAAATACGTTGTCTGAAACCATTCGTCAGAATGGCTTTGGAGTGCTATTGGCATTTTCATGCTTCATAATTGCAATGTCGCCAACCTTTGCGATGTTTACATTTGTTGATAGTGTCAAACTAGTCCAAGATATGGGATTGGCAACAATCTTGCTTAGTGGACTATTTCTTGGCGTTCTAAGCTCAACAAATGTAATTAACAACGAAATTGAAGGAAGAACCGCTCTCACAGTATTATCCAAACCGGTAAATCGAACATCTTTTGTCATTGGCAAGTTCCTTGGCATTGCTGCCTCTGTTAGTATTGCTACCTACATCCAAACCGTGGTCTTACTATTGACATATCGAATTGGAGTTAAAGATTCAGCCTCTGTCGAACTTGACTACGGGGCATTAGCAGGAATAATTATTGCCACCATCGTATCGATAATCATAGCCATATATTACAACTATTTTTTAAATAGACCATTTATGACAATTGCAATTTGGTCGGTTTTTTTCTGCATTAGCGGTGCCGGATTATTTTTTATACTATTTAATAAAGAATATAAATTTGCACCATTTACCGATGGTTTAAATTATAATTTAATGATGGCTTCAAGCCTTACATTAATGGCAATTCTAATTTTAGTCTCAATCTCGGTAATGGCAAGCACTACCCTAAAGATGGTTGCAAACTTCGTGGTTAGCTTTTTGGCTTTCTTCGGTGGACTTTTGTCTGAATATATTATTAATCAATATGCCGAAAAATTTATTGCGGTAAAATACATCTTCAAAGCAGTTCCTGATTTTCAAATTTTTTGGATTACAGAATCCTTAACTGTAGGAAAAACAATTCCATTTATTTATGTTGAACATTGCCTTATCTATACCATTTATTACATAGGTGCAATCTTGTTGTTTGGAATATTATTTTTTAGTCGCAAAGAAGTAACCGGTTAATTACAAGGAAGAAAATATGATAAACATACCTGAAAAAAAAGCAGAACATGTTGCCCTAGCTGGGATAATAGGTTCCTTAATATTTATTTTATTAAATCTTATCACTGCAAGTTTTTGTAATGCTGCTGCCTCCGTAGTAGCCGGCTATCAAGCAATAGCAATGCTATTGGTTTGGGGCATATCATGGCTATATCTTCGTGCAAAACGAATAGCAGATGAAGAGAAGCAATTAGTTGCAGAAGCAGAAAAAATAAGAAAGGAACAAGGAAGACAACAGCTATTTGAAAACAATCAAATAGCCGAAGGCGTAGCACTTACAAGGTTTAAGGAGATGGATAAATGGGGCTCTATCATTGCCGGGTTATTTATCATAACTCTTCAAGCAGTTGTCGGTGGATTTTATTTATACTCCTTACTCTTAAACTCAAAAGCGTTTCAATTAAAAAATAGTTTAGGATTACCATTTGGAAATGAAGAGCTTAGCAATACCGCATTTGCCTCTGCAGTAAGTTTCAGTATAGCTTTTATTTGTTTCCTTTTTGGCAAATATGCATCAGGGATGAGTAGAGTCAAAGATTTTCACATCCTTAAAGCTGGATCAGGTTTTACAATATTAGTAGCCTGTATTCATATTACAATGTCTGCTTCATTTTTATTTGGCTATTATGGATATATTGAAATAGATAATATTGTAGCAATAGTTATAGCCGGGTTAATGATTGTCATATCATTTGAAATGCTGATAAATCTTATTCTCGACTTTTATCGACCTCGAATTGCGGGGAAAGTAAATAGGCCTGTTTACGAATCAAGGATTGCTAGCCTCCTTGCCGAACCACAGGGTTTACTCAAAACATTTTCTCATACCTTAGACTATCAATTTGGATTTGAGGTATCAGATACTTGGTTCTTTAAGTTTTTAAATAAAGCAATCGCACCACTAATCTTATTTCAACTTACAACTCTCTATCTATTAACTACAATTGTAGTTATTGAACCGGGAGAGGTTGGCATTATTGAGCGTTGGGGTAAACCACGAGGAATGGAAAAATTGCCAAGTTTTAGAACCTCAGCAAACGGTCAAAAAATTATAGATGACTCAGCCTGGGATCAACTAGAAAAGCCACTAACAGCCGGCTACCATCTTAAATTACCATGGCCGATTGAGATTGTAAAAATTGTAAAACGAGATCTAGTTAGAACGTTATATATTGGTTCAAGTCAAGAAGAAGCAAAAAAGAAACGATTCTCATCTAATCTAGTAACATGGGATACAGAACATCTGAAAGGTGAATTTAAATATGCAATGCCTGTCCTTAGCAAATCATCAATTAGTAAAATAAAAAATACAAACAATAAAGAAAAAAAGAACAAGATACTTGATGTTATGTTTGTTTCCGGCTCAATCGATATCCATTATGTAATAGGAAGACTTAAGGACGGGGTGCCGGGTGGAGAAATTGTTCAAGGAGATGTATATCGCTATCTTTATCGATATTCAAATCCGAAAAAAACATTAATTGCACTAGCTGAAAGTGAAGTTACAAAATATATGGCTGGAGCTAATTTTTGGGATGTTATTGTAAAGAAAGTAAATGCCACAGAAATAGAATTAAAAAATAATTTACAAGCTGAAGCAGATAAACTTGGTTTAGGGGTAAGAATTGTATTTGTATCTCTATCAAACATTCATCCACCCGTTGGTAAAGTTGGCAAGGCATATCAAGCAGTGGTTTCTTCAAAACAAGAAAAAGAAACAAAAATATATACTGCGAAAGCAAAGGCTGCCGTCCTCAAGGCAAGAACCCCTGGGGAAATTGCAGAAATGCTAAACAAAGCCAATAGCTACTATAATTCACGAACAATAGTTAGTAAGGCCATTGCCAGCAGATTTAACAACCAAAACAAAGCATACATCGCAGCACCGCAGGTTTATCTTCATCGTGAAAGGATGAATGCAATTGAGGAGGGTATCTCTAAAGCAACAAATATCATTCTTGCCCCATCGACCGTTACCGTGGTTGTAGATGATAAGCAAGATACGGCAGCAGCAGCAATTAACAGTGCAATTGGTGAAGAAACAAGTAAAAAATATTAATCAAATTAACTACATAAGCAAATTTTGAAAGGACAACAAATGAAAGATTTACGAAAAAACATTTGGACAATAATGGTAGCTGCGATACTTGTAATCGTGCTTGGCATCTATCTTTTTTCTTATCAAGTGCCATCAAACTACGTTGGAGTAAAATTTACCCTTGGTAAATTCAGCACCGTAGATAAAGACCCTGGTCTAAAATTTAGATGGCCTGCCCCAATTCAAACGGTTCGACTACTTGATATGAGGATTAGACTATTTGACACAAAAAAACAAGAGCAATTAACAAAGGACAAGAATAATGTAATCGTCACCGTTAGCACAGGTTGGAACATTACCGATCCGAAAAAATTTGTTGAAAAATTAAAGACAGTAGATGAAGCGGAAAAAATGTTAAAGAGTAGAGTTGATAGTGCGAAGAACAAAGCGTTAGGAGAATATTACCTCAATGAATTAATAAATACCAATGCCGAATATCAACAAAAAAAATTCACTAACTTTGAAAATAGGATTAAATTTTTACTTAATAATGACCTTACAGCATCTGCCGATTGGGGGGTAAAAATTAGCTACCTCGGAATCAAACAATTAGCATTTCCTGAAGATACAACAGAAAAAGTTTTTGCTAGAATGATTGAAGAGCGAGCAGAGGAAAGCAAAAAATATCGTGCAGAAGGTGACAGTAAGGCAAAAGAAATAGTTTCATCAGCCAAAACAAATTCCGAAAAAATCCTCGCAGAAGCAAAAGCAAAGGCTGAAATCATCAAAGGTGATGGTGATGCCGAAGCTGCAACCTATTATAAAGTATTTAAGAAAAATCCAGATTTAGCTAAGTATTTACGAGAAATAAAATCGCTAAGAATCATTATGAATTCAGGAAATGTAACCCCAATTCTTGACCCATCAAAGCATTCACCATTTACGTTGTTAGAAGAAAATTCAGCACCGAAAATAAAACTTAACCAATAATCATCAGGAGATAAAACATTATGAAAACAAATAAAGTAAAAAATCCTGAAATAGAGGAAGAATTCGATCCGGCATCACAAAGCCTAACTGAAGCACTAACTATTGGGCTGTCCATGCTAAAAGGTTTGATGTTTCTTGTCATATGTACATTTATTATTCTTGGCGGATTCTATGTTGATGAAGGAACTTCAGTATTGGTTCGAAGGTTTGGAGAATACAAAAAAACCCCAGAAGGAATTGTCAAGGTGTATGAACCAGGGACTCTATATTATGCAATTCCACTCATAGACAAAAAAGAAGTTATTAATCAAAAAGCCAGAGAGCTTACTTTTGATACAGAATTTTCTCCGGCAGGGGGAGTAGCAAGAACTAGCAAGGCAAAGCCAAAACAAAAACTGTCCCCCGCAATTGATGGTTACACAATAACTGGCGATATGAATATTATCCATAGCAAATGGAAATTAAATTACTGGATAAACGACCCCTACGCATTCAAAACAAGATTGCAAGATAAGGCAACAAAAACTTTTAACAAACAAACAGGAAAAGAAATTTACCGTAGCGGACCAGAACAATTGCTTGTTGAAACCTTTCTAAATGTTGTTGTTAGTTATACTGCCGGAACCACAGTGGATGATGCACTAAAAGGAAACTTAAAATATGTAGAAAGAATTAAACAAGCGACAATCAAAAAACTGAATCTTTATGATTGTGGAATCAAGATTACCGGTATTCAGCTAACAAAACCTGCGGCACCTGGAATAACTATTCCTGCATTCACCGATGTAATTAATGCCAAAACAGAGTACAATAAAAAAATAAGTACAGCAGAAGGTATCGGAAGAGAAATTATCACAAACACAACAGGGAGAGCAAAGGAGATTGTTAACGCCTCTGAGGTATATAAACAAAAAGTAATATCTTCTGCACGTAGTGATGCTGACAACATAAAAGAACTTCTCGCTAAATTCAAGGATGATGAAGAAGGACTAAATATCTACCTTAACCAATATCACTCAGAAGTAATCTCTGAAGTTTTAAGCAAATATAAACCTTTTGTTATTCGCCCTGGAGCAACTTGGTATGTGAATAAACATAAAGGTAAAAACAATTTTCTAAACGAAAATAATTAATTATAGGAGATCAAAATGTCTAGTGGATGTGCATGTTGTGGCAGCTCAACAAGTTGCTCAAGCGTTAATTCTGAAAAACAGCAAAACCTAGCGATTCTGAGACTAGTCGCAACCTTCCTTGGAGGTGCTTTAGTCCTTAACAGTTATTTAGCAACTTGGATATTTCCAGAAGATGAAGTTAGAGCTGAGATTTCTGCAATCCTTGGTGCTATATTTCTCGGAGCACCGCTAATTATCGGAGCAATAAAAGATTTGTTAAATGGCAAGCTTACGATGTATGAAATGGCAGCACTCGCTGTTGTCGCTAGTTTTTCTCTTGGTTATTATGCAGAAGCAGGATTGGTTTCGTTCTTCCTGTACCTTGGTGAGTTAATCGAAAGTCGCACTGCATTAGGAGCAAAAGCCGCAATTGAAGACTTAGTAAAACTTACCCCCGGAACTGCTCACAAGATTGTTGATGGCAAAGAAACAGACTGCGAAGTTTCTTTGCTAAAAAAAGGTGATATTGTTCGGGTTCGTCCCGGTGAAAACGTTCCTGCAGATGGCAATATTATCAAAGGAAGTAGTAGCCTAAACGAAGCAAGTGTTACCGGAGAGAGCCTTCCTGCCGACAAGCAAGAAGGCAGTAGTGTCTTTGCCGGAACTGAAAACTATACCGGGGTAATAGATGTTGAGGTTAGCAAGGTTGGGGACGATACCACTCTTGGCAAGGTAAGACATCTTATTTTAGAGGCAGAGTCAACAAGAATACCTTTGATGAATATTATTGATCGTCACGTTCAATGGTACACCCCAACGATTTTAATGGTTGCCGCCTTAATTATTTTCTTTACCGGTAATCCTCGCTATGCAATCGCTGCCTTGGTTGCAGCTTGCCCATGTGCATTAGTTATGGCAACGCCTACTGCGATGGTTGCGGGATTATCATGTGCAGCACGGCTTGGGATTCTCATCAAGAATGTAACCCATCTTGAATCGGCAGGAACCCTAACCGCTGTAATCTGCGACAAGACAGGAACACTCACCACCGGAAAACTTGCAGTTAGCAAACTAACCCCAGTTGATGGCGTTGAAGCAAGTCACTTACTTTTTATTGCAGCAAGTGCAGAAAAAAGCAGTAATCATCCGGTAGCTAAGGCAATGGCAAATGTTGCCAAAGAGGCAAACCTTGAGCTTGGGGACTGTCAAGAGATGAAAGAAGTAAGTGGAAAAGGAATAACCGCTTTAGTTGACAAGAAAAAAATAGTGGTGGGGCGTGAACTTTGGCTTAAAGAAAACAAATGCGATTTTACTAAATTCAATAAAGATAAAATTACCTCTGAAGAGGGACTAAGCAGTATGTTTGTCGCAGAAGATGGCGAATGTATCGGACTCATCGGACTTGAAGACCACGCTAGACCAGAGGCAAGAATGGCGATGGAAGAACTAAAATCATTAGGAATCAAATCCATTACCATGCTGACCGGAGACAAATGAAGTGTTGCAAAAAAAGTTTCAAACGAGCTTGGTTGCACAGAAGTAGTTGCTGAATGTCTACCGGAAGACAAGCTAAAATTGGTTGAAGAGAAAAAACAAGAAGGATATAAAGTTGCAGTTATTGGCGATGGAGTAAACGACGCCCCTGCCCTTGCTGCCGGTGATTTAGGAATCGCAATGGGAGCTGCCGGCAATGATATTGCGGTAAACTCTGCATCAATAGCCTTGCTCAACAATGATCTAAGACGACTACCATTTATAATTACCCTATCTCGAAGAGTAAGAAAGGTTGTTTATCAAAATTTAATCTTTGGCGTAATATTTATTATTGCAGGTATTTTTCTATCTGCATTTGGAAAAATCACTCCGATTGAGGCAGCGATTATGCACTGTATTGGTTCATTGCCGGTAATCTTCAACTCTGCTCGAATTGTGAGACTTGGCGAAGAAATGTCGGACAATAGATAAGGATAAAAAATGGAAGATTTTGTAATTCAAACTGAAAGCCTAACAAAAACCTTTAACGATTTTTGGTACCGACCAAAAGCAAGAGCTGTCGATGGGGTAACCTTTCAAGTAAAACGTGGTGAGGTTTTTGGATTATTAGGACCAAACGGAAGTGGAAAAAGCACAACCATCAAAATGATGCTTGGACTTTTATTTCCAACCTCCGGACAAGTTTCAGTCTTTGGTCGACCAGCAAGTGATGTCGAGGTAAAAAAGAGAATTGGCTTTTTACCGGAAGAGAGTTATCTCTATAAATACCTCAATGCCGAGGAAACCTTAGATTTTTATGGTCGGCTCTTTGATTTAAGTACAGCTGAAAGGAAGGCACGCATCGATGCCCTCCTTAAATTAACCGGCTTGTATGGAGCAAAAAATCGTTTACTCGGAGAGTTCTCTAAAGGAATGGCTCGCAGGATAGGAATTGCCCAAGCACTGATTAATGATCCTGAACTAATAATCCTTGATGAAACTACAACTGGATTAGACCCTATTGGTACCAGAGAAATTAAAGACTTAATCATCAATCTCAAAGAAAAAGGCAAAACGGTGTTATTGTGTAGTCACCTCCTTGCAGATGTTGAAGATGTGTGTGACCGAGTTGTTATTATGTATGGCGGAAAGGTTCGAGCAGAGGGAAAAACCAATGAGCTTCTTAGTAATAATACCTTAACACAAATAACGGCACAAATGGATGAAAGCACCATTGATGAAGTTATTAAATTAATCAAAAAAAATACCAATGAAGAGATAAAGATTTCACCTCCAACCGAACGACTTGAACAATATTTTTTAAGAGTTGTCGAAGATGCACAGGCAAGCTCAGAAAGTAATGATGGAGCAGAAAAGACCGAACAAACCCTTGACTTCATCAGTACAATAAATGAAGACATTATTTCAAAACTAACCCAAGAACAAAAAAAAGACATAAAACCAAAAGTAGAAAAGACCATTGAAACGGAGAAAAAAGACGACACTCAAAAGATAAAAGATTCGGTGATTGAAAACCTAACCAAAAAAAGTAAAGACAATAAATTTGAAATAAATTCTAAAAATGAACAAAAAAAAGATGATAACCACACAAACAAAGAT
>CAMZKK010000216.1 GCA_947311175.1 uncultured Planctomycetota bacterium
ATAGGAAATCATCTTGACTATGGACTTGAGGATATACTTCTGTTGTTCATGGTTTGCAAGCGCAATTGATAATCGGTATTGAATTTTTTGATTTTTTTCAAATCGAACTCTATGGCAAAGAAGTTTAGCACTTTTTTTGTCATCTACCATTGCCAGCGTTTCGATTGAGGCAAGTCGAACCTTAGGATTATTGTTTGAGGAATAATTGTAAATGTCATCATAAGAATAAGGATAGGTTTTGATAATTTCATTGACAATTACGTCAAGATTACATTTTTTCTTTTTTAGTATTTTGATGAAGAGTTTTAATGCTTTTTGTTTGTTTTTCTTTGTGATATATGCTTTCTTGTTTTCTGCTTTTTTTTTGCTTGCCTTTTCTTTTTTTAACCATTTTCCTCGATACATCACATAACCTTTTTTCTCCATATACTCGCTTCTAGGAATCCATTTTCTTTTGTATTTAACATAATCGGCAGCAATTCGTGCTTGTTTATGATTAGGCTCTATTTTAAATACCCGGTTAAAATGAAGTTCCGCCTTATTTTCCATTTTGTGTTCTTTGCACCAAAGTCCGAGAATGTAATTACCTTCAACATCATCCGGCGTTACTTCTTTTAATCTTTGTTCATATTCTTTCTCAGGTGGAAGTACCTTTTCCCAAAAAGATACCCTGTCAAAGCCAAAAACGACATTTCCATACTTTGTTTTTACCAAATATCCGTCTTTTTGCTTAATAACCTCACCTTCAAATTCCCCGCCTCCTTTAAGGTGTAGAACATCAGCAAAGGCAATGCCTCTTAAAAAAAAAGGCATATTATTAATAATAGTAAAATAGCTTTAATTCTCAATTTTTAACTCTCAATTTTTAATTATTCAGCGTCCTATAATATATTTTCGACATTAATTTAAAAAAAAACTTTTATTTATCTGAAAAAAGTTGAAAAAGGTGAATCGCTTTTGTAAGCTTAGAAACCAATACCACAATAGATAGTGTTTGAGATTGATTAAATTACTGTATTTTGTGCTTTTTGTGAATTTTTTTTGATTTTGTAAATATTAATGACGATATATTAGATGATTAATAAAAGGTGAGGGTTAACCTTTATTGATAGGAAAAGAAAGGAAAAAAGATGGAATTGGATAAGTTTTTTGAAAAAGTTGAGGCACATGCGTCTCTTAGAGGGGTTGCGATTGAAGACTGTGAAGAGGGTTGTGATGGAAAATTAGCGGTTGAACACTGTGCATCAAAGGTTGTTACGGTTGTGCCTGCCGGTGCTATTGAAAAAGCGGACTGGGATGTATTAGAAGAAATTTTTACCTGTAAGCGTGATCCGCAAGTTTTGTATCATATGACAAGAGTTGTTGGCTATTATTCAAGAGTTGAAAATTGGAATAAATCAAAGCTTGGAGAGTTGAAAGACCGCCAAAAGGGGAATTATGCAGTTGCATAACGATTAACCCAATTTCGTAGTTGATTGCGAAATTTAAAATTATACCACTCAAGCTATCTGTGTTTTTACACAAAAGAAAAAAGACCTTTGGTATTCTAAAGGTCTTTTTCTTTTCAAGTTTGACACTTTGATAGAAATTAACTAAACTTTATGCTTTAAAATTTACTGCCAAAGTATTTAAGCGGAAAGGTCGTATTACTATTATGCCAGAGATAAATGAATTAGTAAAGGGTTTGCCAAAACAGTATGACTCTGCCTCGATTGAAGATAAGTGGTATGAGCATTGGGAGTCAACAGGAGGATTTACGGCAAAACAAGATGAGAGTAAAAAACCTTATACCATCGTTATTCCTCCACCAAACGTTACCGGCATCTTACACATGGGACATGCCCTTAATAATACTTTGCAAGATATTCTTGTTAGGCGAAAGAGGATGCAGGGGGCAGAAGCGCTTTGGATACCAGGAACCGACCATGCAGGAATTGCTACTCAAAATGTTGTTGAGCGGGATTTGGCAAAAGAAGGTATCCATCGTGAAGATATTGGCAGAGAAAAATTTGTAGAAAAAGTTTGGGAATGGAAAAAACAGTATGGTGGTAAGATTGTCAATCAATTAAAGAAATTGGGTGATTCCTGCGATTGGGAACGAGAACGGTTTACCCTTGATGATGGTTTGTCTAAGGCGGTCAGGGAAGTCTTTGTTAGGCTATACAAAGATGGTTTGATTTACCGTGGCAGAAGACTTATTAATTGGTGTGCCCGTTGTCACTCTGCATTGGCAGATGATGAGGTTGAACATGAAAACTTAGAGGGTAAACTTTGGTATATTAAATATCAATTAAAAGATTCACCGCAACAACTGATGATAGCAACAACCAGACCTGAAACCTTGCTTGGCGATACTGCAATTGCAGTTCACCCGGATGACAAACGTTTTGCCAATATTGTTGGTAGTACGGTGATTTTGCCGATTATAGGACGAGAGATTAAGGTTATTGCTGATGAAATGGTTGACCCTGAGTTTGGGACTGGGTGTGTAAAGGTGACTCCAGCCCACGACCCAAATGATTATGAATGTGGACTTCGACATGAATTAGAACAAATTACTATTATTGGCAGTGATGGAACTATGACTGAGGATGCTGGTAAGTATGCCGGACTTGACCGCTTTCGCTGTCGTGAACTTTTGGTCAAGGAGCTTGATGAATTAGGCTTCCTCGATAAGATAGAAGAGCATAGTCATGCGGTTGGTCATTGTTATCGTTGTCACAATATTGTTGAACCATTTCTCTCTGAGCAATGGTTTGTAAGAATGAAGCCTTTGGCACAACGAGCCTTAGAGGCAACAAAAAATCAAGATGTGAAATTTCATCCGGCTAGATGGGAAAAAGTTTATTTGTCTTGGTTAGAAAATGTCCGAGATTGGTGTATCTCTCGACAAATTTGGTGGGGACATCGGATGCCTGTTTGGTATTGCGATGACTGTGGTGCAATCATGGTTGAAAAAGAAGACCCTACAAAATGTGAAAAGTGTTCATCGACAAATATTAGACAAGATGAAGATGTTCTTGATACTTGGTTTAGTTCTGCATTATGGCCGTTTTCTACCCTCGGTTGGCCGGAAAAAACCGAAGACCTTAAATATTTTTATCCGACAAATATCTTGATTACAGATAGGGGTATCATTTATTTTTGGGTGGCAAGAATGGTGATGATGGGGCTTAACTTTATGGATGAAGTTCCATTTTCTGATGTTTATATTCACGGCACAATTCTTGATGATCAAGGTAGAAAGATGTCAAAATCCCTCGGCAATGGGATTGACCCACTTGCAATGATTAAGGACTATGGCGCCGATGCAGTTCGCTTTACCTTGACTTCATTGACGACTGAAGGACAAGACATAAAATTATCGCCAACTCGTTTTGAGATGGGACGCAACTTCATCAATAAACTTTGGAATGCCAGTCGATTTGTGTTAATGAATTTAGCCGAAGTCGATGGTGGAAAACAAGCAATTACCAGTTTGATGCTTAGTTTTGAAGACAAGTGGATTTTAAATAAATTAAACCAAACAATAAAAGAGGTAAATGATAATTTTGCACAATATCGCTATAGCGATATTGCTTCTGTTATGCGAGAATTTGCATGGAATGATGTCTGTGCATGGTATCTTGAAATTACAAAATCAAGATTTAAGGATGGCGGTGAATCGGCAAAAGTTGCGGCACGAGTGTTGGCATTTGTTCTTGACTCAATGTTGAGAATGTTGCATCCGGTTATTCCGTTTATTACCGAAGAAATTTGGAGTTTGTTAGGCAAGGTTGTTCCAAATCGTGGGCTTAAAGAAAACCCCTCATCAGCGGTTCCTGATATTATTCGTGCTGCATGGCCAGAGGTTATTGATGAATATAATGATAGCACGGTTGAGGAAGAAATGGTTATGATTCAAAACATAATCAGAGCAATCAGAAATGTGCGTAGCAAGTTTAATATTCCTCCAAAGTCTGAACTAAAAGCAATCGTAAGTGCCAACAATGAAAAAACTAAAGAAATAATTGAAGGTCGTAGAAGTCTTATTGTGAAATTGTCGGGAACAAGTGAGATTGAGTTTGGGGTAAATGTTGAAAAACCAAACTCGGCAGCAAGTGAAGTTGTTGACAACATTCAAGTGTTTGTTCCTCTTTCCGGACTAATGGATGTTAGTGTTGAAAAAAATCGACTGGAAAAAGAGTTGAAAAAGAAGATGGACTTTTTAAGAAAAAGTAATAATAAATTACAAAATGCTGATTTTGTCAATAAAGCAAAGCCAGCAGTGATTGATAGAGAAAAGGCTCTAAAAGAAGAGCTGGTTCAGCAAATAGAAAAACTTGAGACCTTGCTTGCAAGTATTGAAGCATAAAATAAATAAATTACCAATAAATGGTTTTGACAGGAGATTTAAAATGAGCAATTTGATTTCTGATGAAAAGATTACAGAAATTCTTGAACGATGCGGGAAAGGAAAAGAAGCAGCAATTCCAATCTTGCAAGGCATTCAAGATGTCGTTGGCTATGTGCCACGAGATGCCATGAATTATGTCGTGGCGAATAGCAATATTGATGCTGTGCAGTTGTATGGTGTGGTAACTTTTTATACGCAATTTCGATTAAAGCCAATTGGCAAAAATGTAATCAAAGTTTGCCATGGCACCGCTTGTCATGTTGCCGGTGCGGTTGAAATAACTAATGCCTTGCGTGATGAACTCGGGCTTAAGGGTGAAGACGATACTACTGAAGATAATATGTTTACGGTTGAAGATGTGGCTTGTTTGGGCTGTTGTAGCCTAGCTCCGGTTATTATGATTGGTAGTGATACTCATGGTAAATTAACTCCTAAGTCGGTGCGAAAAATCGTGAAGGATTTTAAGAAAAAAGAAGCGGAGGAAAAATAGATGAAAAAATTAATTTCAGTGGGAATGGGTTCTTGTGGGATTGCTTGCGGAGCTAAGTCGGTATATGCTAAATTTTCAGAATTGGTTAGTGCTGCAAACAATAATGAAATTGTTTTGCGACACGTTGCTTGTATTGGAATGTGCCATCGTGAAGTCCTTGTTGAGGTTGGGGATGAAGGTGGAAAGACTATGTATGCAGAAGTCACGCCTGAAACCGCAACAAAGATTTGGGAGCAACATATTCTTGGAAATGAAAAAATCCCTGAGCTTACGGTTTCACTTCTAGGTCAAGAAAATGATTATTTTTTCGGCAAACAAAAGAGAATTGTCTTACGTAATTGTGGTAACTTTAATCCTGAAAGCTTGAAAGAAGCGGAAGAGGCTGGGGTTTATGTTGCTCTTAAAAAAACTCTTGGAAAGATGAAGCCTGAAGAGGTTATTGAAACAGTTTTAAGTAGTGGTCTTCGTGGAAGAGGCGGGGCAGGATTTCCGACAGGATTAAAATGGAGATTTGCCAATCAAGCAAAGGGTGAGCAAAAATATATGGTTTGCAATGCAGACGAAGGAGACCCCGGGGCATTTATGGATCGCTCTGTTTTAGAAGGAGATCCGCATAGCGTTATCGAGGGAATGACGATTGGTGCCTATGCGATTGGGGCATCAAAGGGTTATGTTTATGTCAGAGCAGAATATCCTTTGGCAATAGTAAATCTTAATCTTGCAATCAAAGAAGCAATGGCGAAAGGCTATCTCGGTGATAATATTTTCGGCACTGATTTTTCATTTCATCTTAAAGTAAAGGAAGGTGCGGGAGCCTTTGTTTGTGGTGAAGAGACTGCACTTCTTGCTTCAATCGAAGGTAAACGTGGAATGCCAAGACTTCGCCCACCATTTCCTGCTCAATCAGGACTGTGGGGAAAACCTACAAATATAAATAATGTTGAAACCCTTGCTTCTATCCCATGGATAATAAACAACGGTGCGGAAGCATATTCAAACATTGGGACAGAAAAAAGTAAAGGGACAAAGGTATTCGCCCTTGCTGGAAAAATCAAGAATGGTGGCTTAGTAGAAGTTCCAATGGGTATGAGTTTGCGGGAGGTTGTCGAAGACATCGGCGGCGGTGTTCCTGATGGTAAAGTAAAGGCAATTCAACTTGGAGGCCCAAGCGGTGGCTGTATTCCTGAAGATTTATTAGATACAAAGGTTGATTATGATGAAATAAATGCCACCGGAGCTATTATGGGCTCCGGAGGAATGGTGGTAATGGATAAGACCACTTGTATGGTAGATATAGCTCGTTTCTTTCTTGATTTTACGCAAAAAGAATCTTGCGGGAAATGCACATTTTGTCGTATAGGCACCAAACGAATGTTAGATATCCTTACTCGAATAACAGAGGGAGAAGGTAAGCTTGAAGATATTGATACTCTTGAAGAGTTGGCAAAAACTATTAAACGAGCAAGCCTTTGTGGCTTGGGTCAGACAGCTCCTAATCCAGTTTTGACAACTCTAAAATATTTTAGACATGAATATGAAGCTCACATTAAAGATAAAAAATGTCCGGCTGGACGATGTGCAAAACTTTTAACCTATGACGTGGTTACGGATAAATGTATTGGCTGTACTGCTTGTGCAAGGGCATGTCCGGTCGGAGCAATCTCCGGAGATAAAAAACAACCGCATGTAATTGATCAGGAAAAATGTATTAAATGTGGAATGTGTGTTTCGTCTTGTAATTTTAATGCTATATCTGTGGATTAATCGTAATAAAAGTTAATAAATATTTTAAATAGGAAAAACAAATGTCAGATACAACAAAGATAACCCTAAATATTGATGGTAAAGAAGTTGCTGTTAATAGTGGTGCGACCATTCTTGACGCAGCAAAAAATCTTGGGATTGAAATCCCAACTCTTTGCCATAATGAATCACTTAAATCATACGGATCATGCTGGATATGTGCCGTTAAGGTAGAAGGGGCTCGCACAATGGTTCCTTCCTGTAGCACAAAAGTTGCTGAAGGGATGAAGGTGACAACCAATGATGATGAGGTAATGCAGTCAAGAAAACTTTGCCTTGAGCTTTTACTTTCCGATCACTATGGCGACTGTCTTGCTCCTTGTCAACAAACTTGCCCGGCAGGGATTGATGTTCAAGCATATATCGCTCATATTTCAAAAGGCGAATATGCAGCGGCATTAAGAGTTATAAAAAAGAAAAATCCACTATCATTAATTTGTGGAAGAGTTTGTCCTCGTCCATGTGAAGATGCCTGTCGAAGAAATTTGGTAGATTCTCCGGTTGCAATTGATTCTTTAAAACGCTTTGTTTCAGATATTGATAGAGCCAAAAAAGAAGAGCACTTTATTCCTCCGGTTGCTCCGGCAACAAATAAAAAAGTTGCTATTGTCGGCGGTGGTCCTGC
>CAMZKK010000217.1 GCA_947311175.1 uncultured Planctomycetota bacterium
AATTATACTTGGGGTAGCGGCACTATGAATCCCAGCACTAATGGTAATTTTTCCACAACTCCACTATTGAGTGTGCTGGGAGGTAGTATCAAGGATGATATTCCTACCAACGCAGGGTTGTTGGCTCAGGTTGTTCAACATGGTTGGTTAGGGAATTTAGAAACAAGTTGGATTTTGAAAATGCTTAAGGAGTCTAATCAGTCTGATGAACTATTTGCCCCTCATCTCATTGCTTACAATAACAAAAAGGCTTGGATTGCGGTAGAGACCAGGGTTCCATATATATATAATTATGATGTAGCCACCATTGATACTGGTGACACTGGAGCGGATGTTGCAGCTACAGATAACCTGACTCCCGTCATTAGATATATCTATGATGGGGTTCTTTTTCAAGTGAGACCAACGGTAAGCTCAGATAAAAGATATATCACCCTTGATGTTTGGGCTGAGACATCAAAAATTAGTGATATTGGAACTACTGCTTTTGCCACTGGATTTCCTATCGATTTGCCAACCGTTCTTCGTCAGAAGACAAAAACGTTTGCAACTATGCCTGATGGCGGTTCAATTCTGATTTCTGGACTTGGTGTTAATATAAATATGCATGGGAAAACAGGAATTCCTGTTTTGTCAGATATCCCGGTTGTTGGTAAGTTGTTTTCTAATCGAATTAGTCAAAAAGAGAAGAGAAATTATATGATTTTGATTAATGCTAGAATGCTGTTGCTTGACGAAGAAGAGGCAAACTTAGACAGATGACTTGATGCAGTATGATTAATATTTAATCGACTTAATTTATTAAGGAGGGACATAAGTTTATGTTCCTCCTTTTTTTTACACAAAAGTATTGCTTGCTTTTTTTTTATAATCTCATAAGTTTATAATATATTTATCCTAAATTACGCCGTTGATGCGAAATTTAGGCTTGATGTATAGATGATTTCGTTTTTATGATTATTTAATAAATCTACAAAATTTGCCTCAAATTGACATTTGTTCAATGCCTTTGGAGAAACATATGATAAAAGAAATTGTTGTTAAATCTAAAAAAAATCCAATATTTATTCTTAATCTTCTCGCCATAATGACAGTGCTTTTTTGTTGTCAAAGTAGAGTATCGTCAGCAGAGCAGGTTGCGGATGATGTAGTTCTGAGAGAGATGAAATTTATTGAACGAATTGCCGCACGTGGTTATTTTAATATTGCAAAAGAAGCTAAGGATAAGGCAAAGAAGATTCCGGGATTAACAACCAAGCAAAAAAACTTTTTAGATCTTGTTCAGTCAAGCATTTCTATTCGTGAGTTAATCAAAGAAAAAAATATTGAAAAAAGAAAAGAAAAATTAGCAAGCACGATTGATTATCTCAATAAAACAATTGGAGAGTTGCCAGACGGTAGCCCTTTATTGCTCCAGGCAAAATGCAAAGTTGTTTTGACTTATGGTGATGCAGCCGATGTGTTTGTTGCAGATGCCGAGCAACTTGAATTTAAAATAAAAATTTACCCTGATGATGGTAGTTATAAAGAGGAAAGGGCAGCATTGCTTGCTTTAGCACAAGAATCGTATGCAAGTGGAATATCTATGGTTCCAAACTTGAGAAAAGAACTTTTGGACATGTATAATCAACTCGCAGATAAACACGCATATGAAAGTAATAAAAAACTTAAGAAAAAATACTACAGTATGTTCGAAATGGCATTTTTTCAAGAAGTCCAGTTTGAGCATGATGCAGCCAATATGTATGCTAATTATGCAAAGAGCTACCCGAGGGGTAGCGAAGAAAGAGAGAAAATATATACAGAGGCCTATTGGTTTTGTGCAGATATAGCGGAATTTCATCACCAATTCCTGCCTTATGATGTTGTCGAAGCACAGGTTGATATTATGTTTGCCGGGCTCATGGATGAACCGCTTTTGGAAAATATAGAAAAGGAAAAGAATAAAGGGAAAGCCGCAGTAATTATATCTGGAGCTAACGTGCCGACTCCAATTCAACTAATGAATAGAGAATTTGAAAGTAAATAATAGGAATCAATAAGAATAAAAATATCAAATTTGGGCAAAGCAATAGAGCAAATGCCATTTATGAATATGCTATGGCTTGGTTTAGAATGGCAAAAGGGGCACATGCTAAGGCAAAATCTGCAGAAGATAAAAAAGAACGAAAAATGTGGGATAAACACGTAGATTCCTGTGTTGAACATTGCAATAAAATAATGACAGAGATTAGAAAAGGCAAAAAAAGTATTGTTGGTGACATCTCAAAAAGCGTTATCAATAAAACTAAAACTATGATCAAATTACCGTTAGAAATTTTCTTGGCGGAGCGGGCAAAGGATAAAAAACAGCAATCTGTCGTGGTCGAACAGCTTTCTGCGGCAAAGGCACTATGTAGTCAGCTTCTTTTGAGTAACGATTACAACAGTGTAGAAGTGGCTAAAAAGCAAATAGCGATAGTTACTGCCTATCTTGAGGCTTGGGTTCCAGACTATGACCCTACTAAGCTAACTGTTGGCGAGGCAATTGCTCAGGGAGATAATCTGTATGAAAAATATATGGATGCAAGGGCAAGGGGTGAAAAAAATGAGAATTTATTTAATATATTATCAGAAATGAGAGAAAAATTTTTAGTAGCAAAGGGTTTGTTGAGCACAAATAACTCTATCAGTTCACGAATGCGTTTAGACTATACTGCAAAGTGTTGGTATCACATTGGGATTTCAAGTTATATGATGGATGATTTTTATATTGCATATATTTCTTTTCAGCACTTATTGCAGTCCTTCAATGATAAAAGATTTACCGCAGAAGATTATCCGGAAATTGATAAGTTTAGAAAAATAGCATCTAGAAATGTTGTAGCGGCTGCAGCGAGTAAGAGCAAAAAAACATCTGCTGATTTTGATAAAAAACTATATGCTGAAAGTCTTATTTGGCGGATTACTTATGAATCATCAAAGGAGTCTAAAGACAAAAAGGGTGATAGCGGTAATAAAGATAAAATCAAAGATTTTTATTATGAAGTGGGAGAGCAGTATCGGAAAATCGGTTTATATCGGGAGGCATACAACTGGTATAGTAAGACACCTAAGGATAGTAAACTGTTTAGATTTAGCTTTTTAATTAAAGGTGGTGCTGCTTTAAAATTATCTAAAAAATTAATTGCAACCGCAGTTAAGGCAGACAAAAGGGCTGAACGAATTAGAGTATCTATGAAGAAGATGACCAAACGAGAGAAAGAAGGGGCTGAACAGGTTATTGAAACATTGAGTAGGACTTCTTTGGAAAGTCGGAACAATGCAAAAGTTTGGTTGGCGAAGGCTGAGAAAGGCGTGAGGGATTTTTTGAAATATCTTGATGAGTTTGATAAGAAATATGGAAAAAATATTCCTGATAGATATCAGAACATTCATAAACAAGAACTCAAAAATAGATATAATGCATATCTGCAGATAATGCAGATAAAGATAAATGCTAAGGATTATGATGCTGTTAGAAAAATAGCACAAAAACTTAATACATCTGAATTGCCTGCAGATATAAAACAGAAGGTAAATGCTAAATGGTTTGAGTTCTTGGCAAATATTGATGCGGTTGACTATAAAACAGCTTCGATTGATGATGTTTATGAATGCATGAAAAATGCCGAGAAGGTTGTTGCCGAGATTTCTAAAATTGCTGATAGTGAAGATCAAATTGCTGTTCAATCGAAAATGTTGATGGGTAGTCGTTGGTTGAAGCTGGCTGATCGAGCTAAGGATACAGCTCCTGATAGAGCGAATGAATTCAGACGCTATGCTGGGGATATGTTTAGTAAAACAACACAGGTTGTAAAGAAAGATATTCGTTTTGCAATTATGGTGGGGCAGATTTTCACTGATGAAAAGATGTATGCTAAAGCGGAAGAAATTTATACTTTGGGACTTGATGTTTGGGATAAGGAAGAAAAATATCCTCAGTTAATAACAAAAGAGGAATACGAAGCGGAAATAAAAAATGTAAAAGCTATTGTTTTTGCTAGAACCGGGGATAGTGCTAAAGCCAAAAAAATGCTTAAGCTTCATCGTGATTTAGAAAAGAATATTTTTGGTGAAAAAGCAGATTTTAGGGCAGGAATTGCCAAAATTAAAGAAATAAAGAAATATGCTTCAAAAATTGCGGTTAATACAATGAAAAAATCACCCACCGACAAAATATTAACAGAAATAGATGGTGCCTTACAGTTTCGTCGGTTCTTAATTATCATTAAAAAGAATATAGTCTTGGCCAAAGTAGCATTGGAAAAGTGGGATGACGCTCTTGCTTTAATAGACGACCTTCTTCTTCACTTTAAAAATGACTCAAAGTATTTGATTCTTAAAGGCGATGTTTATTTTGCAATGGCAAGCAAAATAAAAGATTATAGTGAGGCTAAAGATAAGATTGATTCTATAATTAAATTGTGCAGAGAACTTACTGTTATAAAACAAAAAGTAGTTGTCGTTGATGGTAAAAAGAAAAGAGTTGAAAATCCAAATATATTACCGAAATTTTCTCGAAGTTGGTGGGAAGCCTATGGCTTGTGTTATCGAGCTCAGGCATTAGAAACGGTTTTGAAAAAAGACGTTAAAGGCGCTGGTAAAATAATGAAGGATATCAAAAACTGGCAAAAACGCAAAGATGAAAAAAATAATAAATTTAGAGTATCTGATGAATTTATGAGACGTAGTCAGCTTGCATTTATTTCTCTTGAAGATGCAGGATATAGTGCTCAAAGAATAAATAAAGAGCTTCTTGAAAAGGCAAAAAGAGATGCTGAAAAACGAATAAGAGAAATGAGAATAAGCAGGGAAAATAAATTGATTCCTATGCTTAAGAGAAAAATAGATACAGCTATGTTTTTAGAGAATACCAGAAAAAAGACAAAAGAAGCAAAAGAAGTGGCTAAAGAACTAGCTGTTAAGCTAATAAAGGAAATGAATGATGAAAATTCTACCGAAAAATTCCTCAAAGAAATGACGGTTGTTTTGAATAAGTTAAAACAATCAAAGCTAATAGATGATGAAGAATTATTAAAAAAATTGGAATCGATAAATAAATCAAAATAATGGAGGAATACAGATGAAAAACAAACTTTGTGAACAAAATACATGGTTGTTGATTTTTGCAATAATTATCATGCAAGCAGGATTTCTTTCTGCCCTTGATGCAGTAATGATAGTGAAAGACGGTGGTGGTAAACGAATAATTAAAGGAACAATTGTAAAAGATAATCTCAAGGGATTTGTCTTAGAAAAAGATGGTGCTACAGTACCTATTTCACGTCCTGATATCAAAGGATTTAAATATGCCCATATGCCTAAGTGGTTAGTAAATGCAAAAACAGCCATTGACAATAAATCTTGGAGCAAGGCAAAGAGTGCACTAAAAAAAGCAAAGCGTAGTATTAAAAAATTAGATCCAAAACAGCGTAATCTTATTATGCAATATAATTATTATTACCGAGCAGTTGTCATGCATAATACCGGCAATTACATTGAGGCAAATAGAGAATATCAGGCAACCATTTCATCTGTAAAAAATAGCCGATTTTATTTTGAGTCAAATATTGGTGAGGCAAAAATTTTAGAAGATACCGGGAAAATATCGGAGGCAAAAAAGAAGTATGCTTTGTTGCAAAAAGATTTTAAGAAAAAAGCGGTAGAATTAAAACTTCCCAAAAAACAAGTAACTCCTTTTTATCTCATTGCTAAGATTGGTGAAATTAGAACAGCAGTTAAAGGTATTAATAAGAAAAATTCTTCTAACAAAAAATCTGAACTTGAAAAATTAGATACAGAATTGAATTCTGTTTTAAGAAAGTTTCCGAAGGATAAAAGTGCTCAATCTTCAGGGAATTTGGTGAAAGCACTTATCTGGAAGGGGCAAGAGCGGTGGGATAAACTTGCAATTTTTCTCGATAAGGTTATTCTTGAAGGGCAATTATCCAATAAGCAAAAAGAATTGTTTGAGCTATATAAAGAAAGAGCTAAGGCAAATTTAAAGAATGAGGACTATCGGGCAGCGATTCTTGATTATTTGAGATTGTGGCTCGAATATAAGGTGACCGGAAACTATGCTGCTGAAGTTCATTATCAAATCGGTTATTGTTTTTTTAAACTCAAGGATGAAAATTGGCAAAAA
>CAMZKK010000218.1 GCA_947311175.1 uncultured Planctomycetota bacterium
ATTGCGTGCCCATGAGCGGAGTGGACTGTTGACTGATGAACCGTAAATTTCTGTCCAAGTAGAGATGGTGAGGTTTTTGTTGAAACTTTTTTTGAATCCGGCTGTCCAAGTGTCAAACTCCTTTGCCCAATCCATTGTGTAACCACCAAAGATTTCAAAATTATCGGTGCATTCTGCTCGTAGCTTCAAAAACATATTGTCTCTACCGGCTCGAACCTTTCTTGAACTTGTTTGATAATTGTGGTTTGACGCATCATTTGTGATATGCTCCCATGCGTATTCGGCAGTCATTTCTATTTTTTTCATTTTCATTTTTTGGGCAATACTATCGAATGAATAAGTTGTTCCAAGGACGGTATTGATTGTGTCCTCATCGGTATTTTTATAAAATGTTCGAGACACAACCTCGCCATGAAATTCCCATTTTTTCACAGTAGCGGAAAATCCTGCCATCAAATCAAACGCCTTGACAAATTCAACATAGTAGCTTGTCTCGGCAGTTCTGGTTAGTGCATTTGGGGAAAAACCGTGATAGGCGGTTGCAAAAAGGTCAATACCCTGAAACTTCCCATTCCAGCCAATCATCGCTTGGAGGTTTTTGATTGACGCTTCTGGGAATCTTTCTGTCAGCTCCTTGTTGGTAAGGCCTGCATCGTCAGGGAGTGCTAATGAGTTTGTATCAAATCCACTGGTTCCGTTTGAAGTATTCCATCTTGAATGTTTTGAAAAACTTCGTGGTTGTTCAAAAACAGGCATAACGGTAAAGTTAAAGGTATGTTTTCCAGCATAATGAAAAAATCTAATTGCCCAAATTCCTTCTTCATGTTTGAATGTATCTGAAATTCCATCTCCTCGTTTAAATCTGTCTGCGGGTGAGTATAATTCACTAGTTCCATTTTCAATCAACATTTTGCCAAATGTGATATCATTACTATCGAAGGACTTTGTGTAGTAGAGTTGATTTATTTGAATGTATCTTCGTTTTTTGCCTTGGTCTCGTTCGAGCTGAAAATTGTGATGGTATGATGCTTCTAAGTTGGAGTATTCTGTCCACATTTCAGCAAACAATAAATCTTTACCAATATTTACTTGGCTTTCAAGGTTGAGGTTTCCTGCCCAGATGTGGCGATTGCTTTGTGCCTCTGGTCTGTTTTTGTAACGAAATCTTTCAGCGGTTACGGTTATTGTTGGCTTTATGTTGTGAAAAAATTGTTCAGCATAGCTCTTCTTTGCTTCTGGTTTTTCTTGCGATTCACTTTCTGATGACATTGAGCCAAATAAATCATCAATGTTTTCTTCTGCATAGCAAAATTGCCAGCAGTTAAGGAGAACGATAAAAATGACAATGGTTTTTTTGAAAAACATTTTTTACTCCTTATCTTTTAATTGAGTTGCAAATCTCGCGCCAATTATTTTTGAAATGTTTAAGAATAGTTTGCTCGAAATCATTGGCAAAAATTTTCTCATTCTTTCTAATGAAGACCATTCAAGTTTTAACACTGTAGTCTCGGAGCCGGCAATAATATCTGCCGTTCTTTCAAGTTCCGATACCAAGGCAATTTCCCCAAAAATATCCCCCGGAACCATTTTTGCAATCGTCTTTGTTTGTTCCTTACGATTATTAAGAGCAACATAGGTATCGCCATTGAGAATAAGATACATCTCCCGTCCGGTGTCGCCTTGTGATATGATTTTATCTCCTGCATTGAAGGTTTTGACATCTCCGGTGAGGATAATTTTTTTGATTTCCCATTTCCCCATACCTTGAAATAATGGAGAGTTTTCTAATACACCTTCATTTACCTCTAATGCAACCATATCCCAGAGAGATACTAATCTTGTCGAGATAAGGAGGATTGGCGTAATCAAAAGATCCGTGACTAAGGCACACATCATAGAAAGTGCGGTTAGGATTCCAAAGTAGATTAATGGCTTGAATGATGACATCGTTAGCACCCCAAAGCCGAGGGCAGTTGCCATGGTTGTTGAAAATACCGGCACTACTTCCGATTTGATGGTTACCTCCATTGCCTTTACTTGATTATTAAATATTTTCATTTCCTTATTGTATCTAACCATGAAATGGATTGTGTCGTCCATTGCAATGCCGATGGCAATCGCACCAATCAGTGCCGTTCCGGTGTCGAGATAAACCCCACAAAATCCCATAACACCAAACAAGACAACTACCGGAAATATATTTGGGATTAGAGATAAAATTCCAGCCTTAAAATCGGTAAAGAGTAGGCTCATGATGATAAATACAACAAGTGATAGAATTACCAGCGAGATTGCCTGTCCTTCAACAAAGCCATTAGCGGCATTTGCCATGAGAACTTCTTCGCCGGTAATTGTAACATTCATTCCCTTGATATTGTCTTTGAGATATTTTTTGATTTCAGTTGTGTATTTATCAACAAACATTGAACCTTTTAGACTTTCGCGAACCAAGATGCATGCCTTGCTGTAATCAGCATTTACATATTTGTCAATCTCGTCTCGTGAAAGAAAAAGGTAGTATTGTGAAATTAGTTTGTCATTGTCTGGTATCTTATAATTGTCAGGATTGGAGTCTTTCATTTCACGATTAATCAGTGATAGATAGTCTGAAATTGAATAACTTGCATCCATTGCCCCTTGTGAATCTATGTATTTTTGGGTGGCAGATATTTGTTTTAAGAATTTACTTTTCTTGAATGCACCTTCAAATCCGGCATCAAAGACGATGAAGAATGTTTTTATTCCTGAAAATTCTTTTGAAATACGATTGCTTCTAATTGTGATTTCAGAATCATCTTTGAAGTATCCCATCATTTCATTGTTTACTTTTATCTTGGATATTCCAACGAGCATAACGATTAAGATGATAGAAAAAATTATAGCTACCGGCTTGCGGTGATTTTTGGTTATTTTAATGCAATAGTCACCAAGTTTAAGCAAGGCATTTGGATGTTGTTCTTCTTTGGTTTGATTTTTTGATTCTTCATCGTCCGATTCTTCAGGTTTTTTTCTGCCAAAGAAAAGGAGGTAAATTGGATTGACCAAGATAGTAATAATAAAGTTAGCTAAAAGGGCTGCCCCGGAGATGATACCAAACTCTTTAAGCATTCTAATGTCATTAAAGTAGATAGAGAGGAAACCAAAGAAGGTGGTGAAAAATGTTAAGAATAAAGCGGTGCCGATTTTTTCTCCGACATAGTTTAAGGCACTCATTTTACTGCCGGTTTCATGCAAGCCTTCGTGGAACTCGGAAATGATATGGATATCCTCAGACGAGCCAATAACAATGATTAATGCCGGAACAATTGACAAAACAACGGTTATTGGCAAATCAAAATATGCCATAAATCCTGCAGTCCAAAGAATACTTAGGAAAGAGGTGATTACCGGAACAATTGCACCGCTTGTGGAGCGACTACAAATAAGAAGTGATAAAAGCAAAACAATGAGGGCAAGGGGGGTAATGGTGGCTGCATCAAGCATAATTCCTTCACTTAGTTGTTGCCTTACCCATGGCATCCCAATTTGGAATATTGAATCAAACTTGCCATTCACTTTGTTTATTTCAGCCACTATTTGTTTGCTGATTTCTTGGTCAAGGGCACTTGCCTTTGCATCGGTTTCTAAATAGATATTGATTGCTAAGGCGTTCCCATCTCGTGAAATTAGATTCCCGGCAATTGTCGGATTGTTAAGTGCATCTTTTCTAATAGCTTCAATTTCTTCTTTGGTATCTGGGATGTAATCAAAAAATGGCTCGGTTGAGAGCATTCCGTTTTCACCCTTAAAGTTTTTCGTAGTAAACAGGCTTTGCACCTTGGCAATATGAGGTATGTCCTCGATAGCCATTGCCATTTCTTGAAGAATTTCCAGTTTTTCTACAGTAAATAAATTTTTGTCTTTAATGTAGATAACTACCAAATTATCTGAGCCGAAAGTATCCTTGACATTGTTGTAATGCTTTCTTTCCGGGCAGTCATCAACCATCATGCTATCGGCTGAGGTATCAATCCTTAATAGGCATTTTACTCGCCAATTACCTTTTTCATCCTTGTGAATGTTTACCGCTTGGCTTCCTAAGATAATGCTTCCTATTGTGAGGATGAGCAAGCCAATGAAAGGATGTTTGGAGATGGTGTTTATTATTTTTTTCAAAATTTATTTCCTGTATTTATAAATCGTTGAGGTGAAGTTGTTCGCCTTTAAGGATAGTTCTTTCTGTGAAAATGCTATCCTTTATTTCGCTATCAATCTTTCTTTTTGCCACTAGAACCAGAGTCTTATGCTTTTTCTTTAGATGTTCCATAATGGCTTTTTTTGCTCTATATCGTGTTCCTTCGGTTTTTTCAATCTCAAACATCTGTTGAGTTTTAGAGTGACGGTTGCGTTTGTCGTAATACTCAATCTTGACTGCGAAGAATATATCTTTGCGAATCCAATAGATTTTTTTGCTGTATCCGGTTTCTTTTTTAGTTTCAGGATTGCTCGCAACCGCTTCAATTACATAACAGTCATCATTATTGAGTTTTTCTTCTTTGATGATTTTGTAAGAATAGTCATCGATTTTGTCTGCGCTAAGGTCTTCATAGGTAAAATCTGTTCCCATGAAGTATCCTTTTTTTGAGCCACTTGCTATCCTCTTTAGTTTTTTGCCAAGTGCTGGCATGTAAATCCATTGATCTTCGCTTTTGCCTTTATGTTGCCAAGTTAGGAGTGCAACCCCTTCGACATCTGTTGGCTTTAGAAATACCAAGAGATATTTAAATACACCTTTTTCAACCTCTTTTGAGTAGCGTTTTAATATTCTTGTTTCTTTTTTCCCTTTGCGATCAATGAGAAGCATTTGTTGTTTTTCAATCTCAAACTTTGCCGAATGCAAATCATTTTGTTTCTGCATAATGTCTTTTGCACTAAGCTCTGCCCCCTTTAGATTAGAAATAAAAAAACAACTACTAGTAAATACTACAAACAATATAAACCGTGAAACCTTTATCATCATTACCTCCCTTGTATAATACCTAATAAAATCAACTTTAATCGAATACGAATATAGTTGATTTTATTTTTTTTTGCATTATTTTTTTTGATATTATCAATATTTTTTTAAGGTTATGTAGATTGTAGAGACTAAGCTCATTGTGTCTCTACAAGATTGCAATTAGGATAAATCCCCAGGTGGAATTATTGATAATGAATAATTAAAAATTAACTTTTCAAAGTATAGGGGTTATCAGTATGCGGCAAATGATTTTAGAGAATTGGTTGACATATTTAAAGCAAAGTGTAGCATGAACAGGAAAGGAAACTGTTCGGACAATGCAGTGGCAGAAAGTTTCTCTGTTAAACTAAAATGTGAATATGTTCAAGATATGTTTTTTGAGGATTTCGGAGAAGCTAAAACCAAAAAAATAAAAAGTGCTATTTTTAATCAAAAAGAATAGGGAGTAGATATTTTGCAAGAAAACGGACGCTGGAAATATGGAACGCCACCAAACGGCAATGCCTGCTAATCTGATTTTAAAGGAGTTGCTATGAGTAAAAACAATAAAATAGAGGCAATTTCAAAAGGTGAAGAATTTGATGTTCTTTATACCGATATAAAAACTCTTATTGTTGAGGCAAGAACAACGGTTGCCAAGCAGGTAAACCAAGTTTTAACCGTTACTTATTGGCAAATAGGAAAGCTTATTCAAACCAAAATATTAAATAGTGGCAGAGCAGAATATGGCGATGCAACTATTAAAAAATTGAGCAAAGAACTTACCAAAGAGTTTGGCAAAGGG
>CAMZKK010000219.1 GCA_947311175.1 uncultured Planctomycetota bacterium
TATATTATGGAGTATTGGGATATCAATTCTAATGACTGGAAATTGGCTCGTGAATTTACCAGTAACACTTCATCGTTAAATTATATTTCACTTTTAGGTGATCCCCTCACCGATAAACTAAGAATGACGATAAAGGATACCAATGCAGCGGATAAAAAAGTTCGGCTTGTAGAAATTCAAGCAATGGAAAATCAGGGGACAAGTAGTCGTCTGCGTAGCACCCTAAATAAAATAACAGATAATATCAGCGGTGTGTTTAGCACCCAAAATTCAACCTTACAAGATAAAATTGATGACTACGAAAAAAGCATAGAGAATATGGAAGATAGGATGGAGATGAAAGAGATGTCATTGATAAACCAATGGACAGCAATGGAATCAACTCTCTCTCAGCTTAAAAACCAAGGCGACTTCTTTATGCAACAAATGGATGCCTTGAACAATAGTAATAAATAATCATTTGTGTATCGTAAAATCATCAGAAGGTTAATTTCTCAAGCATAAATTCTTTTACCAAATTTTCTTCCGCATTTAGAGTCACCATTTTCGTATCCAAATTCGGTAGTTGGTCAATATCAGGATGAGTTGCAAGGCTACTATCGCCAGTTGCTTTTTCAACTACGGCAGAAAATTTCGCTGGATGCGCGGTAGATAGAGAAATTGTTGGGATTGAGCCATTATTAAATTTTTCAGCAACATATACCCCTATTGCACTGTGGGGGTCAAGCAAGTAAGAATTTTCTTGCCAATGAGTTGAAATTGTTTTGAGGCATTGTTCTTTATTGCATGCACTTGCAATAAAGAGTTTTTCATCTAAATCTTCAATAGATAAAGAGCCTGTGTCCTTAAATTCGTTCATTAATGAACGCAATTTTTCAGCATCTTCACCAACAAGATAATAAAGATAGCGTTCAAAATTACTTGCCACTTGAATATCCATCGATGGACTAAGGGTGTGTCTAATGGTTGAGGTGTTGTAGATTCCGGTATTAAAAAATCTACTCAATATATCATTTTCATTGGTGGCAAGGAGAAGATTTTTGATAGGCAGTCCCATTTTTGAGGCATAATATCCAGCGAGAATATCGCCAAAATTGCCGGTTGGGACAGAAAATATAGCTTCTCGTGAACCGGTTGTTTTTTCTAATTGAAAGGATGCGTGGAAATAATAAACAATTTGCGCCAATACCCTTGCCCAGTTAACACTATTGACCGCTCCTAAATTATACTCTCTCTTAAATTCCAAATCATTAAATAATTCTTTCATAATATTTTGGCAATCATCGAAGGTGCCGTCAAGTGCAAGGTTGTAAACATTGTCATCAAGAACGGTTGTCATTTGCCTTTCTTGAATTGGTGATACACGATTGTGGGGGTGCATTATAAAAATATTTATTCTTTCTTTTCCCCGAACCCCATAGATTGCCGCACTGCCGGTATCGCCAGAGGTGGCACCGAGAATATTTAAGTGCGAGTCTCTTTTCTCTAAAATATATTCAAAAAGATTTCCAAGAAATTGTAGAGCAAAGTCTTTAAAAGCAAGAGTTGGCCCATGAAACAACTCTAACACATAGACCTCGCTTACTTTCTTTAATGGAGCTGGATTTTTAGGAAATGCAGAGTAGCTTTTTTCAATAATATGTTTTAAGTCCACATCATCAATATCAGAAATAAATGGTTTCATAACTTCAAAGGCAAGCTCAGGATACGATAAATTTGCCCAAGAGTCGATTTTGTCGTTAACATCCGGGATGCTTTCCGGGATAATTAGTCCGCCATCATCAGCAAGTCCCATCAAAACAACATCTTGAAAGTTAGTCGGTTTAATGTTGCCACGAGTACTTATATATTTCATTTTTCAACTTCATTTGAATAAAGACAGAGTATTTAATTGTTATGCCCAAAAAGGGCACGTGATTCTAAATCCCTATTGCGGAATTTAGGCATCTAAAAATATAAGATTTCTGTGAAAACAGGCAAGTGTTTTATTATCTTAAATTCCAACTATGAAATATAGAATCAACTTTGGGATTTAGATTAAAAAGTGTCTTAATTTTGTTGATGAGACACTTTTGATTAAATTAATAACGGTTATGGTTGAAATAGCGGACAATTCTTTGCTATAATTGTGTATAAATACAGATTGTGTTCTGGTATAGTATTTGTTAGTTTTAATTAACATGATTGTTTTTTTGAAAGGAATTTGAGATGGATTTAAAGGGAAGTAAGACTGAAAAGAATTTGATGGCAGCCTTTGCCGGTGAGAGTCAGGCGAGAAATCGTTATACCTATTTCGCAAGTAAGGCGAAAAAGGACGGTCTTATTCAGATTGCTGATATTTTTGAAGAAACTGCCAATCAAGAGAAAGAACACGCAAAAAGACTATTTAAATTGATGGATGGCGGTGAAACTGAAATTACCGGTTCATTCCCTTTTGGGACTGTTGCAGATACTACAGATAATCTTGCAGGAAGTGCAGCTGGAGAAAATCATGAATGGACAGTTATGTATCCTGAATTTGCCAAAATTGCTCGTGAAGAGGGCTTTACTGCAATTGCCATTGTTTTTGAATCTATTGCGGTTGCGGAAAAACAGCATGAAAAGCGATTCCTTGAATTAAAGAAAAATATTGATAATGATACAGTTTTCAAAAAACCGGAAACAACTGTTTGGCGGTGTCGTAATTGTGGATTTATCCATGAAGGAAATGAGGCACCGCACGCTTGTCCGGCTTGTGCTCATCCGCAAGCATATTTTGAAGTTCTTGGTGAAAACTGGTAACTTGAAAAGGGAAAATCAAAATGAATAAATGTTTAAATATCTATAAATGCGAATTGTGTGGCAATATTGTTGAAATGCTTACGGTTGGCGATGGACAATTGATTTGTTGTGGCAAGCCGATGGCTTGCTTGAAAGAGCAGGAAGCAGATAAGTCTCTTGAAAAACATGTGCCAATTATTGAACGAGTAGATGGTGGATATAAGATTATTGTCGGTAGCACTCCTCACCCAATGACAGAAGAGCATCATATTGAATGGATTGAGTTGATTGCCGGAAGTAAAACAATGAAACAATATTTAAAACCAAACGATACTCCAATCGCCCTGTTTTGCTCTTGTCGTGAATTTGATGAAAATGACATCTATGTGCGGGAATATTGTAATAAACATGGATTGTGGAAAAGTTAAAGATTATGAATAAAGCCATAGTTAATCCCATAGTTGTAAATAATTCCGGAGTATCATTTAAAAGAGGCTCTGCTCCTTGCACAATTGTTATTCTTGGTGCGTCTGGTGATCTTACTCGGCGAAAGCTAATCCCTGCTTTGTTTCAGCTTTTTAGTGAACAACAACTACCAAAGTGCTTTCGGATTATAGGTTTTGCTCGTAGCGAAAAAACAAATGAAGAGTTTAGGAATCAGCTTTGTCTTTCAGTAAAAGAATTTTCTCGTCTTGAAAAGATTGATGATTCATCATGGAAGGCATTCGCCGACAGGATTTTTTATTGTCGAGGAAATTATGATAATGTTGATGACTATAAAAATCTAAATGAGTTAATCAGAAAAAAGGCTAATGAGTGTAATGACCCGGATAATCGATTAATCTATATGGCAACCCCTCCAACTTTACAGACAACAATTCTTAAAAAATTGAGTGAGGGGAATATTGTTTATTCGAGCGGTAGTGATGAATGGTCAAGGGTGATAATTGAAAAACCTTTTGGCAGAGATTTGAAAAGTGCAAAAGAGTTAAATCTATTTATTTCAAAAATTCTTCGGGAAGAGCAAATCTATCGGATTGATCATTATTTAGGCAAGGAAACTGTTCAAAATATTTTGGTATTTCGTTTTGCAAATGCAATCTTTGAGCCTATTTGGAATCGAAATCATATAGACCATATCGAGATAACTGCTGCAGAAAGTATTGGCATTGAGGGGCGTGGTCACTTTTATGACGAGGCAGGGGTGATTAGAGATTTTGTTCAGAATCATTTATTGGCATTGATGTCATTGATTGCGATGGAGCAGCCTGTAAGTTTTCAGGCAAATCCAATTAGGGATGAAAAGGTTAAGGTTGTGCAGTCGCTTCGCAAGCTGGCTGATTATAATGTAAATGAAAATGTTGTTCTCGGTCAGTATGATGGCTACAAGAATGTCGATGGAGTTGCTGAAAACAGCATTACTCCAACCTATGCTGCGATGAGGGTATTTATTGATAATTGGCGATGGCAAGGAGTTCCTTTTTATTTACGAACCGGAAAAGCCCTTCCAAGTAGAGTTACGGAAGTAAAGATTCACTTTAAGAAAATTCCTTTTTGTTTGTTTGGAGAAGATGATGTTTGTCAGCAATTAAAGGCAAACATTTTGACAATAAAGATTCAACCGGAAGAGGGCATTAGCCTAAGATTTGGCTGTAAGTCACCGGGTGATAATATGCAGGTAAGTGATGTGGTGATGGATTTTGATTATAGCACGGCTTTTTCGCAAAATTCACCTGATGCTTATGAGCGATTGCTTGTTGATGCAATGAAGGGCGATCAGACCCTGTTTTCTCGAAATGATGAAGTTGAGCGAGCGTGGGAATTTATTGAGCCGGTATTAAAAGCAAATGAGGGTGAAAGTTTAATCCCGACAAATTATGCCATCGGCTCGGAAGGACCAAAAGAAGCAAATGGATTAACTCGTAAAGACGGTAGAATGTGGGATGCTATTTTATGAGTAAGACAATAATTTTTTCGGTAGATTCTTATGCTACAGAAACAGCACACTATATCGCTGATATGATAAATAAAATCTGTAAATCAAAAGATAGCTGCTCGGTTGCCTTAGCTGGAGGGCAGACACCAAAAAGAGTTTATCAAGTCATTGCTGAAGAATCAGCTAAAAATTACATTCCTTGGGATAAGGTTGATATTTTTTTTGGAGATGAAAGGTGTGTACCACCCAATCATCAAGACAGTAATTATCGAATGGCAGAATTAAAATTATTCTCAAAATTAAAAACCAAACCAAGAAATATTTTTAGAATAGCTGGTGAAAAAAACAATTTTTCGGTGGCAGCAAAAGAATATGAAAAAGTTCTTCCTGAGCAATTTGACTTGTTGCTTTTAGGAATTGGCAATGACGGACATACCGCTTCGCTGTTTCCTAATGCAGATACATTACATGAAACTAAAATGAGAGTAATGCCTACGAAATCCCCATTGCCACCATTTTCTCGTATAACCATTACCCCGCCGGTTATTAAATCTGCAAAAAATATATTGGTATTGGCAACTGGCAACAAAAAAACAGAGGTAGTAAATAATGCAATGAAAAAACAATTGTCAATCGATGAATGTCCTGCTACTATTTTGCTTAATGCAACTTGGTTGCTAGATGAAGATATAAAACTTAATCAGATTAAGTAAAACACATAGGAGAACAAGATGAATACACAGCTAAAAGAAGGAATAAATTGGGTCGGTTATATAGATTGGAATGTTCGAGATTTTCATAGTTATGTAACTAGTTATGGTGCAACTTATAACGCATATTTGGTGCAAGATGAAAAAACTGCATTGATTGATACGGTCAAGCCTCCGTATGGCAAGCAATTGCTTGATAATATTGCAAAATATACAGATATTGGCAAACTCGATTATATCGTAATTAATCATGCCGAAATGGATCACGCAGGCTCTCTTTCCGTGATTGTTGAGAAATGTCCGCAAGCAACAATTGTTTGCACCGCAAAGTGCAAAACAATTCTTGAGGCATACAACGACAATACCGCTGATTGGAATTTTAAGATTGTTAAAAGTGGCGATGAAATTTCTCTTGGTAAAAAGACTTTGTCTTTCCTTGAGACTCCGATGGTTCACTGGCCGGAATCAATGTTTACCTATATTCCTGAAGATAAGCTATTGTTTTCAATGGATGGCTTTGGACAACACTATGCCTCGATAAATCGTTTTGATGATGAAGTCAATCTTGATAAAATAATGTATGAAGCTGAAAAGTATTTTGCAAATATTGTAATGCTTTACGGTAAAAATATTTTCAAAGTTCTTGAGGCAGCAGCAAAGCTTGAGATTGAAATGATTGCCCCGGCACATGGCGTTATCTGGCGGAGCAATCTTGATAAAATAATTAATGCTTATAAAGAGTGGGTTGTTTGCAAACCTAAGCCAAAGGTATTGGTTATTTATGATACCATGTGGGAAAGCACAAAAAAGATGGGAGAAGCAATTGTTGAAGGTGCTTCGATTAAAGGGGTTGAAGTTAAACTTATTTATATTCGAGCTTCAAGTTTAACCGACATTGCAACCGAGGTCTTAGGGGCAGCAGCTATTGCCTTAGGAAGTTCGACCTTGAATATGGGGATGATGCCAATGATGGGCGCAACCTTAACTTATCTAAAAGGACTTCGTCCTGCTAATAAGGCTGGCTTTGCCTTTGGTAGTGGTGGCTGGGGAAAAGGTGGTGCTGAAGAGATAGATAAGGTTATGAGCGAGATGAAGATTGAACGCTTAATCGAGCCGTTAAAATGTAAGTGGAAACCGAGCAAAGAGGTTCTTGATGAATGTAGAGAAGCAGGGTTGCTTCTTGCGCAAAGAACTTTGGATGTTACAAGTAAATAGGATTTTATAAAAGGAGAATACCTATGTTATCAGAGAAAATGACTAAGATGATGAATGAGCAAATAAGTAATGAATTTTATTCAAGCTATCTTTATTTGCAAATGGCTGCATGGTTTGATGCAGAATCTCTACCGGGGTTTGCAAATTGGATGAAGGTGCAAGCTCAAGAAGAGGCAGCCCATACCATGATTTTATTTAATTATGTAAATGAGCGTGGTGGCTTTGTTGATATGA
>CAMZKK010000220.1 GCA_947311175.1 uncultured Planctomycetota bacterium
AAAAAGTAAAAAAATAATATACCTGCAACCTATGGGTGATTTTAATGGGACAGTACAGTTTGAAAAAATAAAGAAATTTGTTTCGGCATATTTCACATTGCCGGTCAAGCTTTTGCCACCGATTAAATTAAATAAGTCGCTATACAATAAACAAAGACGTAAATTTGATGCGGATGAAATCTTACTAAAGGTTCGTAATAGTCTACCGGCTGATGCCTTTGCTTTTGCCGCAATTACTGATAAAGATATGTTTAGTGGTAGGTTAAGTGCGGTATTTGGACTTGCTTATTGTGACTTGCATTCTTGTGTGGTATCTACGGCTAGAACAGTTGCAAATCCACATCAAATAAAAGGTAGAGATGAGTTTGAAAGAATTTTCAAATTGGTTGTTCATGAATTGTGTCATACCATGGGATTTCCTCATTGTTCTGCCCATAAATGCTTGATGAATGGAACTGCAAATATCAAAGATGTCAACAATGCACCACTGACTCTTTGCGGGCCATGTCTTAGGAAATTACAGTGGAATATTGGTTTTGATAAGCTTGCCCGTTACAAAAAAATTTCTAATCAACTTGCTGCTTTAAATATCTCAGATAACAATTTGGCTTTGGCAGCAAAGATTAACCGCCTTGAAAAAGAAAAAGCTGTTAACGCAAGGTTGGTTATTGATAAGCAGTTAATGGCATACGTACGCCCTCGTGCAACAAATAAAGTTGAAAGCAAAAAAAGAGGAGAACAAGAGGGGCAGATGTCTTTGTTAGTAATATTCGAGCAAGCAACAACCGTAAGAGAATTGCCAATATCTCTGTATCTAGGATTAATCGTTTATCACTAAAAACAAAAAAGAAAACCTTTCTTATGAAGTTGAAGGGAATAAAAAATCTCCCATCTCACGTATTGGTAGCTGCTAATCCTTACAGAACAAAAACAACCCAACCTTCAGATAAGGCTTTAGATTCAAATTTGATGGCTGCTCGAATGGAAGATCTCTGGTAGACCTAAATTTCACAGTTGGAGTTTAGAACTAAAAAGCATGTGCGCTTTGTGAGTATAAAAGTTAAGGATGTTCTATGAACGATTTCAATGAAGTGAAATTTTTAATTAAATTCACAGTGCATGCCCTCTTCGGGTATAACTGCGGAATTTAGGGTAGATATGCTTGCCTTGACTCACAATGACTCGATATGGGCACGAAGTATCTTTGATAAAATTTTAGATATTGTCTATCCTGCCTTTTGTTATGGCTGTGGTGAAATACTATCTTTTAGCAATTATAAGTATTTATGCAAGGCTTGTCATGAAGAGATAATGACGATTGATAAAGTCAGCAGTTGTTTGCGTTGTGCTAGTCCTTTAGGGAAATTTGTTGATAGTAATAAGAACTGTCAAAATTGTCGCAATCGGCAATTTTCTTTTACCCGTGCAATTTCATTTGCAAAATATGAGGGGGTATTAAGAGAGTTGATTCATAATCTAAAATATAAGAATGAAAAAACTTTGGCACAGCCACTTGGAGTAGAGCTTGCATATAGAATTATAAACGAAGAGATTATTGATAAGGTTGACTGCATTATTCCTGTTCCGCTTCATTGCGAGAGGTTAAAAGCACGGGGCTATAATCAGTCTCTTGAGATTGCTAATTGTATTGGATGTATCGTTAAGTTGCCTGTTGAAAGCAACATCCTTGTGAAAACCAAAGCAACACCACCCCAGGTTAGTTTGAGTAGAGAAGAAAGAATTGTAAATCAAGAGGGTGCATTTGTGGCAACAAATGAAAAATCTTATAAATCTTGCTTACTCATTGATGATGTCATTACAACCGGTGCAACAGCCTCTATCTGTGCAAAGGAGTTAAGATTTGCCGGATTTAATAAAATTTATGCGGCAAGTGTTGCTAGATAATTATAGAAAATTACGTTTTTTTCGGTTTTTTTGCTGACATTTTGTTCGGCAACCGTTATTATTTTAAACTTCCTAATCTGTATGGACAACAGATGGGATGGAGCGGCTGAAAGTATTGTTGTTTTGTAGAAATTATTTAATAAAGAAGGATTACATTTATGGCTCGTTATAAAGGTCCAATGGCAAAAGTTTGCCGTCGTTTAGGTTTTCTGGCATCTCGTAGTGCCGGTGTTGCAAAGGCATACGCAAAGCGTGAAACTATTCAAGGTGGTTTTCGTAGGAAGACTTCAGAATATGGAGTGCGTCTGATTGAGAAACAAAAATTGCGTTATTTTTATGGTTGTAGCGAAAAACAACTTAAAAGAGTTTACAAGGATGCCTCAAGGATGGGCGGTAATGTTGGTATTAATTTACTATCATTGATTGAACGAAGACTTGACAACGTTGTGTGTAACGCACGATTTGGTAGAACAGTTGCTGATGCAAGACAGTTAATTGCTCATGGTCATGTAATTGTAAATGGTAAAAAATTGGACATCCCTTCATATCGTGTACAAGAAGGTGATGTTGTTGGAATATGCAAGAAAAAGAAAAGCAGAGAAAGAGCAACTAATGCAATCGCAAGTGTTGGTGATTATGAAATCCCTGAATGGATTGCAGTTGACGATGAAGCACTAACAGCCAAGGTAACTCGCCTCCCAGTAAGAGAAGATGTTACCTGTCCGGTTGACGAACAAAAGGTTATCGAATTTTATAGCAAATAAGCTTAAAAAAAAGAAAACAAAAAGCCCGAAGATTTATCTCTTCGGGCTTTTTTATTTTAAGGAATAAGGATGAAGGACACACAAAAAAACTTTGCATGCCCCTCATTTTATTGATACCGCTTGCGATAAACAACACGACGCAAAGCGTCACCACCATTTTTAACTTTTAATTTTTAACTGTTAATTATTATTCCGCCCAAGCAATAATCTTAGGAAGAAACTTATGACACAAATCAGGATGCTTCGGTAACGCTCTAATCCCGTAGCCAAATCGTCCTGATTTATTACAAGGAATACATCCGGTATAAATAATCTTGCCGTCGCTATTTGATTCTACACTCATAACTTCGACCTTACCGTTTTCTACTTCACCTTTGCTGTCAAGAGAACCATAGTATAATTCAACCGAAACATCATCAGGACTTAAACCTCCTAGGTTAACGGTCGCTCTTGCTGTCATACAGCCGCCAACAAGAATCTCATCGCAAGAAATGTCTTCACTTTGAATCTTAACCAGTGCCCATTCTCTAATTAATTTACTTTTCCACTTGGCTAGATTTTTTGCTTTTTCCAAATCATTTTCTGCAAGACTATGGTATTTTAAATTTGCCGGAACATAAAGGTTTTCTGTGTATTCTTGGAGCATTCTATTGGTATTGAAATATGCTCCGAGTTCCCTCATTCCGTTCTTCATCATTTTAATCCAATCTCTTGGCAAGCGATCTCTACCTCTGTCGTAAAACATTGGTATTACTTCTTGTTCTAGTAAATCATAGATTGCATTGCTCTCTACTCTGTCTTGAAGTTCAATGTCGGAATATAGTTCTCTGTTGTCAATTGCAAATCCAACTTCAGGGGTATAGCCCTCGTCCCACCAACCATCTAAAATTGATACATTGATAACCCCGCCGGCAGCAGCCTTCATTCCGCTTGTGCCACTTGCCTCCATTGGGCGTCTTGGAGTATTCAGCCATACATCTACCCCTTGGGTCATGTAGCGGGCAACTGCGATGTCGTAATCTTCAACAAAGACAATCTTTCCAATAAATCGTTCATCTCTAGATAGATGGTAAATTTGTCTTATCAATGCTTTTCCCGGTTCATCGTGAGGATGACTTTTCCCGGCAAAGATTAATTGTACCGGTTTGTCTGGATTATTTAAAATCCTGTCAAGACGTTCAATGTCCCAAAACAATAAAGTGCTTCGTTTATAAGTGGCAAACCTTCTTGCGAAACCAATTGTAAGGGTGTCTGGATCAAGTAGCTCTTCCGCTCTTTTCAAATCACTTGGCGACGCTCCTCTTTTGGTTAATCTGTTGTGACTGCGAGTTCGAATAAACCCTACCATCTTTTCTCTTCTTAGCTCATGCGTCCTCCAGATTTCAGAATCAGGGATTTCATCAATTCTATCAAATAGTTCAAAATTAGTTGGTTCGGTAACAAAGCGTGGACCAAGGTAGCGACGGAATAGTGCATCCATATCATGGCTCAACCAATTTCTGACGTGAACGCCGTTGGTTACATGTCCAATTGGTATTTCTTCAATTGGAAGAGTTGGCCACATGTCTTTCCACATTTCACGACTAACAACTCCGTGTAGTTTTGCCACGCCATTGCAGTGAGCAGCTAGTTTCAGGGCAAGGACTGTCATGCAAAATTGTTCATCTTGATTTTGCGGATTTTCTCTCCCTAATTCAAGGCAGTCATTCCATGAGATTCCTAAATTGCCGAGGTATGGTTGTAGATATTTTTCTACAAGTCCAGGATCAAACCTTTCGTTTCCGGCAGGTACCGGAGTGTGAGTAGTAAATACATTACTTGCCCAAACTAACTCGAGGGCATGTTCGTAGCTAACACCCTTTTCTTGCATAAAGTGGCTGATTCTTTCTAATGCAAGAAATGCACTATGCCCTTCATTCATATGGCATACCGTTGGTTCAATCCCCATTGCCCACATTGCTCGTAAACCGCCAATTCCAAGCAGTATTTCTTGGCGGATACGCATATTTTTATCTCCACCATAGAGTTGGTCGGTAATTGCTCGGTGTTCGGGAGTGTTGTCCGGGATGTTTGCATCGAGCAAGAACAGGGTTACTCTGCCAACTTGCACTTTCCAAATTTGTGCCACAATCTTTTCATTTTCCGGAAGTTGGCACTCAATCTTGATGGCTTTGTCATTGTCGTCAGTAACGAGGGTTACCGGCATTGTGTACCAATCATTTTCCGGGTATTCCTCTTGTTGATGTCCGTCACTGTTCAGATATTGTTTGAAATAGCCTTCACGATAAAGAAGTCCTACTCCATATAGCGGAACGCCTAAATCTGATGCACTTTTTAGGTGATCACCGGCAAGGATTCCAAGTCCACCTGAATATACCGGTAATCCCTCGTCTAATCCAAACTCAAAAGAGAAGTATGTTATTTTTCCTGTTATGTTGGAATGGTTTTTTTGGAACCACGTCTCTGCATTCATGTAGGATTCAAATTCTTCATTGACTCTATCCATATTTGCAAGAAATGAATCGTCTTTCAGAATTTCCTCATATCTTTCCTGTGTAACTAATCCGAGCATTCTCACTGGGTTTTGATAACTTTCCTCCCAGTATTCCTTCCCAATTCTCATAAATAATTCTACAGCCTGCCAATTCCAACTATACCACAGATTGTAAGCAATCTTTCGTAATGGCAATAATCTTTCAGGTAGGTTTGGCCTGACAATATAGCTCATCTTTTTCATAGTATATCCCTCGGTAATAAAAAATAAATTTGACCATCTGTTTAGGATAATGAATGAATATATCTAAGTCAAGACTACTCTTCGATATTGACATATTATTAATATTTTTATAAAATGAATAATATATAGTTTTATTTTGTCTAATTCATTGATAGGAGATAAATATGGCAGAGACACCTGAGAAGCAAAGCTTAATTAGGAAGTTATTGTCCCAGATGAGAAAACTTGAAGCAAGTGATTTGCATATAAAATTACTGTCTTCTCCTCTTTTTAGAACTCACGGTGTTCCTCGCAGAATAGAATCTCCACCA
>CAMZKK010000221.1 GCA_947311175.1 uncultured Planctomycetota bacterium
TCAGCAAGATGCAGAGATTGAAGCAATTCTTCATGTCTGTTGTCGTGATAGAAATCTAATAGGAATGCAGTCAGACCTTCTTGGCTGTAGTGCAATTAACCTTAATAATATTTTATTCATTACCGGAGACCCACCAAAACTAGGCGACTTTCCTTTTGCCTCAGGGGTTTTTGATGTTGATTCAATCGGAATGGTTAAGATTCAAGAACAACTAAATCGAGGAATTGATGCCGGAGGTAAATCAATTAGTCAACCTACTAAAACCTTAATCGGAGTAGGTGCTGACCCAAATGCAATTGATTTGGAACGAGAATATCAAAGGACTATTGAAAAATATGAAGCTGGTGCAGAATTTATTATTACCCAACCGGTTTTTGCAATAGAACCATTACTCCGATTTATTGAAAAATTACCAAATATAAAGATTCCATTCATTGCCGGAATTTGGCCACTTGCCAGTTATCGCAATGCAGAATTTATGCAAAACGAAGTTCCGGGGGTGCATGTTCCTGATGAGATTATGAAAAAAATGGCTGCGGTTGAATCAAAAGAAGACCAACGCAAGGTTGGCATCGAGATAGCACAATCATGCGTTGAAAAGATAAAAGATTCCATTGCCGGCATTCAAGTAAGTGCCCCCTTTGGAAATGTTTCAACAGCAATATCAGTTATAAAAAATTAATTTTATATTAAATATAAGGAATTAAATAATGACAATACTATTTGCAGACGGAGCGAAAGACCGCATTATTACCGATGAAGAACGCAATCAACACCTTGATAATCTTTTGAATAAGATTGGAGGAAATCCCCAAAAAGTTTTATTGCTACCACCAGAACATACAAGATTATATTCTGAAGCAGGTCCAATCACAGACTATCTTTATAAAAAACTCATTGCCGAAGGAAAGGTAGAAGATATTCTTCCTACCTTAGGTACCCATGTGGCAATGAATGAAAAACAAATAAGAATGATGTTTGGAGAAGATATACCCTTAGATGCATTTATTGCCCACGATTGGCGAAATGATGTCATTGAAAAAGGTGAGGTAAGCGGTGAAAAAGTCAAAGAATTTTCTGATGGTATCCTTGATTATGAAGTCAAAGTTTTGGTCAATAAAATCCTTTTTGAAGGCAATTACGACCTAATCCTTTCAATCGGTCAAATTGTTCCGCACGAAGTTGCAGGAATGGCAAACTACACAAAAAACATTTGTGTCGGCTGTGGTGGACCGGATATGATTAATAAAAGTCATTTTCTCGGAGCTGCCTGCAACATGGAAAAATTACTCGGACGGGCAGACAATCCTGTTCGAAAATTATTCAATTATGCATATCATGAATTTTTATCTGAACTGCCAATCTATTTTATTCTTACCGTCATTGGTAAAGAAAAGGAAGACCTTGTTATGCGTGGTTTATATGGCTGTGATCATGATGATGGATTTTTAGAAGCGGTAAAACTTAGCCAAAAGGTAAATCTTGACTTGCTTGAAAAGCCTATAAAAAAAGCAGTTGTCTATCTAACGCCAAAGGAATTTAACTCAACTTGGTTAGGAAACAAAGCTGTGTACAGGACAAGAATGGCAATTGAAGATGATGGTGAGCTTATTATTCTTGCCCCGGGAGTTCATGAATTTGGTGAAGATGGTGAAATCGACAAACTCATCCGTAAGTATGGCTACAGAGGAACCCCTGCGACAATGGATGCTGTTAAGAACAATGAAGACATCAAAAATAATCTTTCAGCAGCAGCTCACCTAATTCACGGTTCAAGTGAATCTCGATTCAAAATAACTTACTGCACCGACCCTGAAAAAATGACAAAGGAAGAGGTGGAGGAAGTTAATTTTAACTGGGCATCATATAAAGAAATGGCTGAAAAATATAATCCTGAAAAACTTAACGATGGCTGGCAGATGGTTGATGATGAAGAGATTTATTATATCAGCAATCCGGCACTCGGACTATGGGCATTAGAAAGCAATTTTTCTGAAAAGTAAAAAAGGATAAACTCAATGAAGACCACCAAACTTGAAATAAAAAGAAAACCGGGCAATGAAGACATTTCTTTGCCTAAGTATATGTCTGAGGCAGCCGCAGGAATGGATATTTGTGCAGCGGTTGAAAGCGAGGTAGAGATTATGCCTGGTGAGGTAAAACTAATTCCAACAGGACTTTTCTTTGCCATAGAACCAGGTTACGAAATCCAAGTAAGACCAAGAAGCGGGCTTGCCCTTAAACACGGAATAATGGTGGTAAATTCACCAGGAACTATTGATGCAGATTATCGAGGCGAAGTAGGAATAATTCTTGGCAATATGTCAAAAGATAGTTTTACAATAACAAGAGGGATGAGAGTTGCTCAAATTGTAATAAAAGAAGTTGTCCACGCCGAGATTGAAGTGGTAGAAGAATTATCCTCAACCGAACGAGGCAAAGGCGGATTTGGCAGTTCAGGATTATGAAACGCGTGACATGCAAAGTTTCTTTGCGTGTCCAGTATCCTTATTCCGCAGAACAATTAACAAAGCAAGCGATATAAAATTAACTCTTTAATTTTCATTACGAAAACCACTAAAAGAAAATGAATCTACAAGCAATCACAACTCAAACTAAAATTGGCAATCTAATTATTGGGAATAGAATTTTACAAGCTCCACTTGCCGGCTATTCAAATATGCCATTCCGTCTAGCCTGTTGGGAACATGGGCGACCAGGGTTACTTGGCACAGAAATGATTAGTGCAAAATCTCTTGCCTTTGCCAATAAAAAGAATGAAAAATACCTTTTACTTAACAAAAATGAAGGACCTGTTCAGTATCAAATATGGGGAACAGAGCCGGAATACTTAGCCACTGCTGCCAAGATATGTGAAGACAGAGGAGCTGCTGCAATCGACATAAATTGCGGATGTCCGGTTAGAAAAGTCAATGCCTCAGGCTCAGGGGTTAGCATAATGAAAAAACCAGAACTTATTGGCAAATGTATTTCCGCAATGAAAAAAGCGGTAAATATTGCAGTAAGTGCCAAGATTAGAATTGGTCCGAATAACGAAATTTTTAATGGTGTAGAGGTTGCAAAAATCATTGAAGATGCAGGGGCAGATTTCATAACTGTTCACGGACGACACGGAAAAGAATCATACAATATGCCGGTTAGATATGAAGAAATCAGCAAGATTGTTGATAGTGTTAAGATTCCGGTCTTTGGCAATGGAAATATCGTTGACGGTAACACTGCAAAAGAAATGCTGGATAAGACCAACTGTTTTGGGATTATGATTGGTAGAGGATGTATGGGAAATCCATGGGTCTTTGCAAAAATCAAGGCAGAAATATTGAAAAAACAATGGATACCGCCATCACCTGCCGAAGTTGGTGAAGTTTTACTAACAAATTACAATCGTTTAATAGAAATCATGGGAGAAGAACCGGCAACCCGTCACATCAGAAAGCTAGCCTGCTTTTACTCAAAAGGAATTATCGGCTCAAGAGACTTCAGAATGAAGGTTAACCAAATTACCGACAAACAATCTTTTGAAAGCCATGTAAAAATTCATTTCACTTAAAACAAAATAAGAATGCGGGACAAAAAAAAACTTTGTATGTCCCGAGGTTATGTTAATCCTGGCAAAACACAAGACAACAAGCAATTCACAAAAGGGATAAAGCCAAATTACCCTCACCCCCACAAACAGCTCGGGATCTGAATATTAATGCCATTGTCCCTTTTATTACTTCTTTTATTACTTCTTTATTACTTTGCATTATTTTCTCGGACAATTTTCACCAAGCTTATTCTTGCAAGCAATAAAATTATCATATTGAACTTTGAAGATCGCCCTTGATATAAGTTTCATAATTACCCCAAAAAGAAAAAAAATATAGTTGCAAAAA
>CAMZKK010000222.1 GCA_947311175.1 uncultured Planctomycetota bacterium
CAGAAGAACTGAATTCGGTGATTGTTAGGGATGTTTGTTTTTATGGACAGGCTCTAATATAGCAACGCTTGGCGTTTCCTTCATTTTTAATTTTTAATTTTTAATTGTTAACTGTTTAACCGGAGGTCGTATTGTCTTTCCCAACAAAATCCACCATCACCCGCCTTGCCCCTAGCCCCACTGGAGCGTTGCATATGGGGAATGCTCGGACATTTCTTATTACTTGGCTTTTGGCTCGAACGCGAGGGGTAAAGATTATTTTTAGAATGGAGGACCTTGACCATCCACGAGTAAAACCGGAGACGAAACAAGAAGCAATTGATGATTTACGTTGGCTTGGTATCGACTGGGATGAAGGCTTTACCAATGATGACGATATTAAAAGATACACACAAAGCAACCGAACAGAAATCTACAAGCAAGCGATAGATAAGCTTATCAAGAAAAAGCTAATCTATCCCTGTATTTGCACAAGAAAAGAGATTGAAAATATCCGAAGCGCTCCTCACGAAGGAGACTATTCACCAAAATACCCAGGAACTTGCCGAGACAAATTTCTATCTTTTGAAGATGCAGAAAAGGCAATAATAGAAGACAGACTCCCAGCTTGGCGATTCAGATGCCCTAATGAAGAAACAGTTTTTTGTGACGGTTTTCAAGGCAAACAAATTGGTAACCCAGCAAAGAGTAACGGCGATTTTATCATTGCAAGAGGTAAATACGGTGCAGGCTATCAACTAGCAGTGGTTGTTGATGATGCCGAAATGAATGTAACAGAAGTAATAAGAGGCGATGATCTCTTGCCATGCACTCATTGGCAAATCTTACTATATAAGGCACTCGACATAGAGAAAAAAATCCCGAAGTATTTTCACCTACCGTTGCTTGTTGGTCCAGATGGCAAACGTCTTGCAAAACGACATGGCGACACCAGGATTAGCATTTATAGAAAACGAGGCTATTCGCCCAACAAACTAATAGGGCTTTTGGCCTACTATTCTGGATTTGCAGATTTTGGAGAAGAATTAAGCATCAATGAATTGCAAAAAAGATTTAACATCAACAAAATCCCAAAACACAAAATCACAGTTAAATCAAAAGATGAAAATATTTTGAAATGATTAATCCAAATTCAGATTCTTGATATAAAAAATGACCTGCTATTAATACAGCAGGTCATTTGGATAATTTACAAGTTTTGAAATCTTAGAAAGAACAGCGAAGACCTACCATTGTTGTGTGACCGACAAAGTCGTCTTTTAATTCTAAATCGTAATTTACAAATCCAACCATCTTTTCATTTATTGCACCGACAAGACCTGCGCCGATAATAAAGCTATCTTTATCTGGAACTAACCCGGAGGTGCTTCTATATGAAGTTCCTGCACGATCGAACTTTGAGTCAATTTTAACTTCTTGATTGGCAAATTCATGGCTGTAACTTCCACTTAACTCACCAACCAATTTGCTTGAAAATTGATAATCTGCTTTCGCTCCAATTCTGCTTACAAATGAATCTACATCATAACCCTTAATCTTTTGATTCCACGCACCGGCACCATTTTCAGAATAGCCATCAGTATCAATATAAGAATCTTGTGTGCATTGCTCATTTTCACCCAAACTACCACCCTGTCCTTCCCCAGTTGCCATTGCAACCCCAGTAACCATAACGAATACAACACCAAACATAATCAATCTGTCACATCTGTCAAAAAACTTCATGCCCTACACCCCATTAAAACCATCACTTTGCTTGCCGATAAAAAATCATATCAAAGGCAAAAGCTCAAAAAAAACATTTATATTTATTCTTTGAAATCAAATTTCCATCTACACATTAAATAATTATATATAGCAATCATGTCAACTAAATAATTTAGCTTGAAAAGTGTTGGCAATTAAATGATAATAATAATGGTATTTTTACTGGCTTTTTGAAATGGAAATAATAATGGACAAAATAGAAGTAAATGAAAAAGCTGTCGCTACTAGAAGGTGGCGAAATATGTTGATTTCAGCAATGAGTGCCGGGGAATTTAGCTCTAAACAAAGAATTCATTTAGAAAAGCTGAGACGTAAACTTGGAATTTCAATGTCTGAAGCAAGCGCAATGGGTGCTGAATTAAAGAACAGCAAAAACAACATAAATATTTCAGGCACTCGCAGTCAACAAATTATTATTTTTCGTGACATTTTAACAATGATTTATGTTGACGACAATGTTACGGAAAAAGAAAAAAAATTAATCCTTAAACTGGCAAATAAGTTAGATATTAATGAACAAGAATTGGACAAACATATTTCCGAATGTAAAAAAGCATTAGCAAAAGCAGACGAAGAAGGGAAAAGTAATATCTCTGCACGAATATTTCGTAAGGTTGCAAATACCGTTGATAGCAAAAAGAACAGTGAAAGAGTCATCAAAGATTACGAAGAATCAACCGACATCACAGAACGAAAAGAAATGCAGGTGTCTGTCCTTAAACAACTAAACGATCTCAGTGCTAAATCTGCTCAAGGCAATGCAAAGAACAGAAATCTAGTCATTACAGAAGACAAAGAATGTATCAAGATGCTGATTGCTGCTAACGCCATAACAGAGTCTCAAGTTTTACCATTTCTTAAAGAACAAACAGAAATGTTCGAAAATAAAGGTAAAATTGTGTCAATCTTAACATTAATGGTCAACAATGGAATTATCGAACGGAAAACTGCGGACAATGTTAGAGCATTGTATAGAGATGGCGTACCTGTTCCTGATAGCAACCTCAAATCAATGAAAAGCGACAACGACACCCTCACTGTTGAATATTATAAAGATACTCTTGACTATTCATTTTATATTACAGTAATAAAACCTACTGGACAAATCGACCAACACACAACCAGAATAATTGACAAAATTTTCGATGAAATATCAGCAAACAACTCAAGCGATAGCAGATTAATAATTATGGATTTTGAAGATGTCGAATATATTGGCAGTGCGGCGATTGGTTCAATCCTTGCAAGCAGAAAATCAATAATGGAAAGATGGGGTGATTTAAGATTTTGCAATGTTTCCGATAATGTAAAAGATATAATGAACCTTATTGGCGTGGATACATTTATTGAAATCCATGATAATCTCGAATCTGCTAAATGGTCTTTTAGTACTCAAAATTTTGATATAGATAACTAGGAAAATAAATGATTACCATCAGGGACGCAGAAGATAATGATGTTGAACAAATCAGAGATCTCTTCGTTTCTGTTTACGGCAAAGATTATCCATACCCTGGATTTTACGATACCCACTGGTTAAAAAAAGCAGTTTACAATGACGCTACAATATTTCTCGTTGCGGCAAATGATGGCGATATAGTTGCAACCGGTTCTATAATGCTTGATGTTGGCGGAATGAATGACCTTATTGGGGAGCTTGGAAGACTTGTTGCGTCGCCGGCAAAAAAAGCCAGAGGTGCGGCTCAACTTCTCATTGCAGAACTAATGAATCGAATAAAAGGCAAGGTGCAATTTGCCTTTGGTGAAGTAAGAACTATTCATCGTGGTTCACAAAGACTTGCCGAAAAGTTTGGCTGGCAAGCAATTGGCTTTGAGCCAATGAAGTATCAATTCGGTCACCGAGAAAGCGTAGCATTTTTGGCATCAATTGAAGATACTTGTCGAGAGCTAAGAAAAAACAACCCAAGAGTTATCCCTGAAATCTATACTTTAGCACAAGTATCTTTGGGCAACCTAAAACTACCAATTGATGCAATCTGTTTTGATGAAGATGAAGGTTATCCGACAGGGCACAGTTTTAATACTGAAAGACTTAAAGAAAAGGGTGTTAGCTCTCTCCTAAGAATAGAAAGAGGAAGAGTGTCTAATCGGGAAGTTTTTGGCAACTCATCACTCTCTAATGGTTTTTTTCGAATGGCGGATGACAATTCACATTATCTCGTGGCAAAAGACGGTGATGCCGTTCTTGGAGCGATTGGTTTTACGTATGACCCAATCGATTCACGGATTAGAATCTTTGAGTTGATTGAATTTGAAGATGCAGTCAAAGGATATCTTTTGTCAGAAGTTGATAAAATTGCCAAAGAAGAATTTAACGCCGATTATCAAGAAATAGATATATCAGCATATTCACCAAAGATGCAAAGAACTTTAGAGCGACTTGGTTTTGTTGCAGTAGCTTACTGCCCGGCAATGGTTTTTGAAAGTGTTGAACGATTAGATATTATCAGAATGGCAAAAATAAACATCCAGTATGATCTTGGCAAAATGAGATTGTTAAATTCTGTCAGCAGGATGAAAGACGTAGTAGAAGAAGAACTTCGTGATAGATTTATCGGAATGGAAATAACCGAAGCAACAAAAATGGCTGATATTTTCCGCAATCTACCGGAAGGAGATTTACACCACCTAGCAAGTGTTGCAATTATCAGAAATTGCGAAAAAGATGAAATTCTAATCACCAAGGGTGATACCGCCAAACACATTTACGTAATCGCCGAAGGCAAAGCAATTGTAACCGATAACGACAAAACCCTAGCAACACTTAGTGAAGGAGCAATTATTGGCGAGATGGCACTGATTGAAAAAACGGTTCGCTCAGCAAATGTAATTATCAAAAAAACATCAAAAATAATAGAAATAGAGATAACAAAATTTGAACGGCTAATGGAGGAGCATCCTCGTCTCGGTTATGTCGTCACGAGAAATTTGGCGGTATCTTTGAGTTCTAAACTTAGAAAACAGACGCTGATTAATAATTGAAAATTATTAATCAGAATGAACAGTGAACAATTAACAATGAAGGAAACTCTACGAGCGATATTTAATGAAATAAAAATATAAACGATGCAAATTATAAAAACCACCTTTAGCGATAGCTAAAGCACCTTCATTTTTAACTTTTAATTTTTAATTAAATTCCGCAGCCCATGCCCTTTTTGAGTACAACTGCGAAATTTAGGCTTAAGGGGTCATCATGAAAAAAAACAATAGTGATTTTCTAATTAGAGGTGGTATTGCCGCAGTTATTATTGCGGTTATTCTTTATGTCGCAATCAACCGAACAACGCAAAAGAATAATTCAACAATTACAATTGAAAAGACCATTAATTCTGGAGTAATAAACTGTAAAAAAGGCAATTATAAAAAAGGAATAAAAGAGATTAAAGAGTCACTATCCCTTGTCCGAAGAAAATTAAATTTGACCAAAGATAAAAAATTAACACAAAAATACAAAGACATTGAGCTTGAAGCAATCTTGTGGAAGGGAGTTTTTTTGCTTAAACAAGTGCAAGAAAAATATAGCCAAGCAAGACGTGATGCAGTATTAAACAACCAATCATTCAAATTGCCGGAAGGCGAATTAGATGAGGCAGAACAGGCTTTTAAGGACGTAATCAAGATTAGACCAAGCAGAGCAGAAGCGCATCGACTTTTGGCTTATATTTACCGAGAAAAAGGTCAATACCTAAAAGCAATTTCAGAATTAGAAAAAGCCATAGCACAACGAGTTAATTTTAGTGAAGCGCTAAATGACCTCGGAGAAGCATACTATATGACAAAACAATACAAACGAGCCCTCGAGTACTACGAAAAGGCAGTAATAGCTAATAATAAACTTGCGAGTGCACATTTAAATATTGGAATGTATTATTTTTATGAAAACAAGGAGTCAAGAAGAGAGAAAGACACCAATAAGGCAATCAAGCATCTTTCTAAATTTATTGAACTGAGTAAAAAAAATGGTAACAGAGAAGATATTACCGAAGCTAAAGAAATGCTTGCCGCGCTAAAATAAAAATAAGATAAAATCTCTTGCCTAAAAATCATCAAAAGATATATTAAGCAAAAGCACTGAAATCAATTGTTCGTATACAGGTTACCAATAATGAAAAACAAAAAGAACAGCCCGACAGTCAATTCTATTCCACGAGTTGCCCTTGTTGACCTGGGTTGTGCAAAAAACACGGTGGATTCAGAAATCATCTTGTGTATACTTCTTGAAAATAATTTTACCCTATCAACAGATATTAATAAAGTAGAGCTTTTATTGATTAATACCTGTGGCTTTATTGATAGTGCAAAACAGGAATCAATTAACAACCTAAAGGAAGCAGTACATTTAAAGAGAAAAAATCCAATAATGAAAGTAGTGGCTATTGGATGTTTAGCCGAACGATACAAAAAAGATTTGTTAATTGAAATTCCTGAACTAGATGGGATTGTTGGACTCGGTGCATATGACAGAATCCTTGAAATCTGTAAAGATATACTAAACAACAAAAGTAAAGATAAAGTGATGTGTGACAAAAACAACTATCGCACAGTAACTGAAGGCACGAGACTATTGCTAACAGGTGAATCGTTTGCTTACCTTAGAATTGCCGATGGATGCGACAACTGTTGTAGCTATTGTGCAGTGCCGCTAATTCGCGGTAAATTCAGAAGCAGAAATATTAAAGATATTGTTGATGAAGCAAAAACACTTATTGACTCTGGCATTCAGGAAATTGACATTATTGCCCAAGACGTCACCAGCTTTGGTAAAGATAAAAATAACGCATTACCGGAATTAATCGAAGAGCTATTAGCAATTAATAGCAAAACATGGTTTCGCCTTCTTTATGCCCATCCTGCCCATTTAAAAAAGGATGTCGTCAATCTCCTCGCAAAAGAGAAACAACTCTTGGGGTACCTTGATTTACCAATCCAACACATCAACAACCGAATCCTTACTGCAATGGGAAGAGGCGTCAGCAAGCATGAGATTGTTGATTTGATTTCCTCGCTTCGGGAAAATGTAAAAAACATAATATTGAGAACAACAGTAATTTGTGGATTTCCGGGAGAGACTGACACTGAATTTTTAGAGTTATTGGAATATGTAAAAACTGCAAGATTTGAACACCTTGGAGCTTTTTCGTATTCTAAGGAAGTTGATACTGCAGCTTATAATCTACCAAATCAAATTCCAGAACAAGCAAAAGAGAACAGAGTTAATGAAATAATGTCTGCCCAACAAGAAATAACATTTAACTGGTTAGATTCAAGAATAGAAAAAAAAGAAGAAATTTTATTAGATAACTATCTTGAAAAAGATATACTTATTGGTAGATCAAGATGTGAAGCTCCAGATATTGACGGAATAATTGTCGTAAAAGGAAACAACTTGCATCCTGGAGAACTAGTGCTCGCTCAGATTGAGCGTCGTGAAGATTATGATTTAGTAGCATCAATTTAACTAATCAATTAGGATTGAAAATGCCAAGACAGGATGACCATAGACCAAGACAAACAAAACCAGGTCAAGCAGGAAGAAAAACCACTACAAGCAAAAGAGTAGCAACCGGCTCGATGCGTCCGGTTACTCGCAAGTCATCTACTGGTAGACACTCTGCTGTTAGCAGGAAAACACCATCAAGCATGAAACGTGCAACTAGCTCCCATGCTCCTGTCAAAAGATTGTCTTCATCTTCTAGTTCTTCTGCAAAAAAAAACGGAAGCATACCTATCCCTAAAAACAAAAAAACGACTACTGGCTCCTATAGAGCACAAAAACCAACCGGAACATCAACTAAAACATCGACGAGGGTTTCGGCAAACACAACAAAACAGCACACATCTAGCCACATAACTACCAGTATTCACCATAATCACCTCAAATCATCAAAAAAAGGAATGGGATTAGCAGCCAAGTTTTTAATTCCTGTCTGTCTATTGATTGCCTTGTCTCTTGGAATTTGGGGAATACTGGTTAGCAATAATTTAGAAAGCAATTTGATTAATAGTATCAAAAAAACCGGGGTTACCGGCATCGCAATACTGGCGGAAAGGGGACGAGATATAATTTCAGCAAAAGAAAAACACCCTGGTGCTTGGCCGATTGTCTTGGGAATAATTTCTCAAGAAGAAATAGCTCGAAAATTTGGCAAAAAGCTTGAAAAAAAGATTTTAGAACTTGGGTACAGAAATCCAAAAGATGCCTTCAAGCAACTAAGCAATTTCAAACCAAATTTTGCAATAAATATAAATAACAAATTTAAATCGGCAAAAGATATTGCTAGGGCTCTTGGTTACAATAGTGCTCTAGAGGCTATCGGCAAAATCAGAAAACTCAGAACAAGTTATGCCAAAATAATAAACATGCAAAGAAAAATAAATTCTGAAAACAAATATAGCCATTCAACCTTTAGAAAAATATCAGAAAACGGTTTTTCATATTCTGAAAAATGGAGTGGGATGAGCGATGCTCCACTTGAACTATTTGATACAGCAATAAGGAAATCACCATTAGGAATTCCTAACTTCACAAAAAAAATAAATAATTTTATTAACTCAAAAGGACTTCTTGCGAAAATCTCAGAAATAATAACCAAAGATGGCTCTGTTGCTAAGCTCGAAGTACTTGATGCCTACATAACGGATAATGCAAATAATAATGTAGCAAGTCTAAGACCTTCGACATCCGACAGCAAGATAAGGATTGGTGCAGGTCAGATTATCAATAATTTAAAAATAAACAACAAAACTATCTACCTAGACAACGATAGAGAAGACAATATTGTCATCGACTGGAGCACTATTACGCAAATATCTAAAGGCAAGATTGTTCGGTCCGACCCTGCACTGACATTCAGCATGAAAATAATGCAATCAAAAGGTGGTAAATTAGGGCAGTGTTTTTTAGCCATTTCAGCTAAAACCATTGGAAACGAAAAGCGGAGTATGCAGTACGTCATGGGGGCAGTTGGCATTGTAGCGATGATTGTAGCAGCTATTTTATGTTTGATTATTGCACGAAAAGTTACCTCTCCCCTACAGGTTCTCATTAAAGATATGGCAATTGTAGCTCAAGGTGATTTGACTCACAAGACAGTTTCCCATTCAAGCGATGAAATAGGAGCTGTTGCTACTCAATTTAACGAAATGACGAGGAAACTTCTTGGTGCGCAAAGTGCAGAAAAAGAAGCACAAAGACTTGAAGATGAATTAGATAGGGCAAGAGAAATCCAAATGGGACTTCTTCCTTCAAAAATACCAACCATTAAAGGTCTTGATATTGCTGCAACCTATCATCCGGCAAAGGAAGTTGGGGGTGACTATTACGATTTCTTCCCCATAGATAAAGAGCACTTGGGAATCATTGTTGCAGACGTATCAGGTAAAGGGATACCGGGAAGTATGGTAATGGGAACAACAAGAACCATTCTTAGATTTTCTGCAAATGGCTATAAAGGTGCGGCAAATACACTTGCCAAAACCAATAAAGTTGTTGCAATGGATATAAGAAGAGGAATGTTCGTAACTGCAATGTATGTTGTACTGCATGCTCGCACCCACGATATGATTGTCTCAAGTGCTGGACATAATCCAATGGCTATCTACCGAGATGCAACGAAAGAGGTTGAAATGATTAACCCTAATGGTATTGCATTAGGGTTTGATAAAGGCCCATTATTTCAACGAACAATAAAAGAAGAAGTTGTAAAAATCGGCTCTGGTGACAGAATCGTCCTCTATACAGATGGGGTAGTTGAGGCAATGAATGCTGCAAATGAAGAATATACTGATGAAAGATTTATTGATTTCATCAAGGAC
>CAMZKK010000223.1 GCA_947311175.1 uncultured Planctomycetota bacterium
ATTAATTTTTCATGAGAGCCTTCCTCAACAACAGACCCGTCATTCATAACTATGATATTGTCAGCATCCATAATGGTAGAAAGCCTGTGAGCAATCACAATTGTAGTTCGCTCTTTAAATATATCTTTAAGTGCAACCTGAATAAGTTCCTCACTTTCTGAATCAAGACTACTGGTCGCCTCATCAAGAACCAGCAGTTGCGGGTCAGCACTTATTGCCCTCGCAAGAGACAAGCGTTGTTTCTGTCCACCAGAGAGCTTAACCCCTCTTTCTCCCACAATGCTATCATAACCTCTTTCAAGAGCCATTATGAAATCGTGACAGTGAGAAATTTTTGCAGCCCTCACAATATCCTCTTCACTAGCATTAGGGTTACCATAAGCAATATTTTCTCGAATTGTTCCGTCAAAAAGAAACGTTTCCTGTAAGACCAAACCCAATAATTTACGATAACTTGAAAGCTTTATATCTCTAATATCCCGTCCATCTATTTCAATTCTGCCTTCGGTTGGTTCATAAAAACGCATAATAAGATTTGTCAAGGTACTCTTCCCTGCCCCACTTGAGCCGACAAGCGCAGTAACCTTCCCCTTAGGAATAATAATATTTATTCCCGAGATAGCTTCCTCACCATCAGGGTACCGGAACTTAACATCCTTAAACCTCAATTCAGAATTCAAACTATCAATATCAATAGCATCCTTCTTGTCTGGCATAGCGATAGGCTCATCTAACAAATCGAAGACCCTCTCTGTGCAGGCAAGACTGGTCTGCATGTTTGACATTGAGGCCATAATATTAAATATTGGTTGAAATAACCACCCAGTGAAAGAGATAAAGGCAATTAAATCCCCGACCGACATATTTCCTTTAAATGCCTGAAAACCCCCATACATCCAAATTGACACAGTTAGCCCCCAGAACAACAATCTTATCAGTCGATAAACAACCGAACTAACATTTTGGGCATGAATATTCTTTCTGAGTAGAGTATTTACTTCGAAGCCATAGTTCTTAGATTCGGATTTTTCTTGACAAAAAGTTCTAACCACCTGAATGCCGCTAAAGGTTTCAGAAATATGACCACCAATAATGCTATTTTCCTTTCGAATTGATTTCATAAATGGTCTCATGACATTAAATATCACATACGATATTCCAAGCACCATTATGCAAAAAACAATACAAACCAAGGTCACTCTAACATTTATGCTAAATAAAGAAACTAGAGCCACGGCAAACATCAATAACGCAGTAATCGGCGAAAGCACCCCTTCGTATAATAAATTTGCCATTGCTTCAGTATCAGATTGCAAACGAGTAACCACGCCACCAACCTTTAATTCTTGAATTCTATCAAGTGGAAGAAGTTGCAAATGCTTCATCAGTTTTCTTTTCGTTGTAGTTACAAAATTACCGATTAAACTATTCAACAGAACAGCTTTTGAAAAATCCAACACTACTGAAGACACTCCAATTGCAGCAAGCACAGCACAACCACCAATCAGTAATGATAAATTTTTCGATGGCATCACATAGTCAATCATAATCTTGGGAATCCAAGGCAATGTTGCTTCAAGAAAAACCCCCAATATCGTCATAACAATAATTAACACAATACGTGATTTGTGCTCAGAGATTGACTTTAAATATCTAAAGAAATATTTTTTTCCTATTTTTTTATGGTTGGATAATGAAGAAGTTTCATTGTTTTTTTTAACAATATCATCTGTTTTTTTATTACCTAAAAAACCTTTAGTATCAATAAAACTTTTAAACTGTTTTCTACTACTCGAAATTCGATTTTTCATCATTTTCCTTATATAAATATTCTGTACATATACACTATGACTTGTTTCACATATAACACAAACTTTGCTGCAAACAAATAAAAAAACAAATTTAATTTGATTAAATTTTATCAGAGTGTAACTAATCTTTAGATTATTGACTGATAATACTATTGACAAATATAATGCTAATTAGTATTATATTTGTTAATTACACAATAAGGTCTGGAGAATATAATGTATGATATAATAGCAGTTGACGATGCTCCGGTAATACGGGGATTAATAAGCAATATTTTTAAAATGCTTAAATGGAAAGCGGTTGTATTTGAAACTCCTGAAGAAGCGCTGGCTGCAATCGAAGAAACCGGAACAAGAATACTGATGACAGATATAAATATGCCGGGAATGGATGGTGCTACCTTTGCCAGAATTGTTCGTGAAAAACATCCAAAAATGCCAATCATTGCTCTGACCGCAAGTGTTGATGAAATGGATTTGAACCCCGCAGATTTCACTTGTGTTCTTAGTAAACCATTCGGAGTATCTCACCTCACTCAGGTACTTACAAATTATCTAGCTATGGCAAAATATGCAATTGTTGACAACGAATAATCTAAACATTATTTCAAAATAAATAAAAAGCTACGTTTATAACGTGGCTTTTTTTATTGAAGTATATGGTTTAAGATTGGTTTCTATATACTCTTTTAATTTCATAGATAAGCTTCCCGAATCTTTAAGATCTGAAATCAAAATCAAACTACCGGATACACCATCTCTAATACCAATAAATATTTCATCTATAATTCTAGTTAAAATTTCTTCACTAGTTCCTCTTCTGGTTTCAAAGACTCCTCGTTTAGCAATTTTTTGTAAAATCATAAGATATACCTCTTTGTCTTCATTTGTAATATCTTTGTCCTTTTCGATTGTTTCAAATATCCTTAAAACAATTACTGCGGCCAAACGATTAAACTCTTTGATTTCTTTATTTGCAATGATAATGGCAGTTAATGCCTCAAGTATTGGAATGTCACTGAGTCGTCGAGATAATGTATAGACAATTTCAAGTTTTTGCTCATCCATAATATTTTCTGAAGTTCCAATTCTTCCAAGCAACGCCGTTAGGAGTGATACATTACCCGGACTCCACTGGACCGTAAACTTAGAGCAAGCTCGCCAGAGATTAAGCAAAACCTCACAAGTTGATTTACGCAAACCAACCTCTGCATTATCAGATAAAACGGCATGACCAATTGCCTCTATACATGCAGGTATCAAATCGGAATCAACATTCACTTCTCCTGAAAAAGTAAAGACGTCCTCGCCAGCAATGTTTTCTGAACAAAGAGTCGCTTTTGAATCCGCATTTTTAAGGTGAGATAATGCAATCTCAATAATTTTTGCAATATCTTCCTGGGTGCTACTAACATTTTTGACAGTAAATCCTATCGACCTAATAAGGGGTGCGTCTTCAGCACTCCCCCTTAAGCGACTGTAAAAGTTTTTATTTATAATATCTATAATGTTTTTTTCAATCACATTATTTGAACAAATAATCCCCATTACCAAAAACACATCGTTGATATTTTTAGTTTCTGAAAATGACATCTTTTGCATTTCTCTAAGTAATTCTCGCAAACACCTTGCATGTTCAGAATTTGCTACGAGAGAATCATTAGCAATCCTACCGGCAGCGGCACAGCAAATAGTTCCCGTTTTTGTATTAATGTAATCTTTAGCATACTTACCCAAAACAGGGATGATGTCAGCGCCAAGACGAACTAAATTATTTTCAATATTATTAAGAACCTGAGGTAATGAAAACTGTCTTATCGCATCACAAATTCCTTTAGCAATTGTAATTTTCAATTCGGAAGGCAAACAGTAAGATGTCAAAACCCTAGTCTCAAAGATATCATTTAATAAATTCTTACTACTTGTTTTGAGAGTAATGATAATTTTAGAAGCAATCATCTCAATCATCTCTGGCGAAAGATTATTAAAACGAACTGCATTATCTAGTATTCTAACAAAAAAACGTTTATGAGATATGTCTGAGGTCTCATAAGCTCCTAGCACCACCTCTACACCACAATCACCACTATTTATCAAAAAAGTCCCTAAAATATGTGAGGCTGACGACTCGGCAGGAAGAGCTAGCAAACACTCGCAAGCAGCCTTTATATATTTTTGTTTTTCTTCATCAGGAGTCTCACCGAAAACCGCACAGATTAAAAGAAATGATTTAATATCCAAGTTTTCAGTCTTATAATATTCATCCAAAAGATATTTAGAAATTATTATAGGGTATGACGATTTAAATTTTCTAAAAGAATATTTTACAGAATCACCTAATTGCTTAAGATTACCAACCGCTTTCTCAATCAAAAGCCGGCATACTTCAGTAATAATGCTTGAAAATCCATCGACTATCAACCCAGCATCAGCAATCGTTTTAATTAATATATTCAGAACGTCATAGTCATCCTCAGAGCGAAGTCCGCCTAAAATTGCCATTATGGTTGCATTCTTTTCAATTTCTGGAGAGGAAATGCTTATCGAATGAGATAATCTTTTTGCTGCATAAATTTTTTCTAAGACGTCACCCTCAGACAAAAGCCGTATAGTTTCCGATACTTCGCTGTCAAGCCCAACAGATTTTAAAGCAACCGCTGCCGCGGCTCGTAAAATATTTTCATTTTCAGCCAGTGCTTTGATAAATATTGAGACCTTAATATCTTTATCAAAATTAGCAAACAACAGTTTTCTTAGTGCAGAAACCCTCTCTGCACTAGTTTCACCTGCAAAAATTGAAATACGGAAAGAGTTAATATCTGATAATTCAGAATTTGCACAATAATTCAACTTCGTATTGTTGCCAATAGCATTTACTGAACCATAGTCATTATGGTTAAGATTCAAACTATTTACCGAAAACTCAGTCAATGACAGCTCGCTAGATTCATCCGAATTAATCGAAGAGAAACCATTCTCCGCCTCAATTTCTTCTTCTGAAGCTATTACTTTCCACTCACCCTGCTCAATAATTGTTAATGGAAAATCCGTAGCAATGATTGAAAATTCTTTTGTCTGTTGAATAGTTGCCAAGATATTGACAATCCCTTCACTTGATACTTCGCGAAATGAAGAGGATAATAACAACTTTTCTATCTCACTTCCTGCTACTGCCTCTTCTAAAACCATCGCAGATACCGCAATAGATTTAGAAAGCAACGTTCCTATCCTTGAAGACAACCTCCTACTAATTGAGAAATTCTCCCTGAGCTGGTCTTTACTATAAATTGCAATTTCAATCATAGGATAAATTTTCCCTTACTTTGATTTTTTGATAAAGAAAATCTTCAACTCGTAACTGCTCAAACACCGGAGCAATTACTATTAAATTACCACTTTGCTTACTGTAAGCGACAGCTACCGAGGGATCTAATCGAGAATTAAGTGTAATTTGCGATTTAACATCTTTCACGAATTCAGAAGGTTTTTTATCATTCAATAAGTTTTTTATATAGTATGATTGCAGAGGTATATCGTCCCACAACATTCTTCTTGAGCCAAAAACATTTCCTGCCTCATCTTTATTTGTGGTTAACCAGATACCAGCTGGTGGGACATACATAGTGCCGGCAATTCCAATCTTTTCGCATAGTTTTAATAATGCACTATGCAAGGTGCACTTACCCTCCTTAAATGTTAGTTTCAATCTAAGATAATCTTCTAATTCACCAACTGAAAATCCTATATTTACATCTGCCTGCAATGACAAATCTGCGATAATAACAGAAAGCTCAACATCCTTGTAATCTAAAAATACCTGATGTTGCATTTTCAATTTTAAAGGTTTAAGAAAGTTGCTACTGCTACCGACATAAGAACTCTGAGACTGAGGGAAACGCCCCTTTTTGCCAAATGAATGCAAAATGACAGCGAGGCGTTTTTGTAGCGTTTCTGGCAAATACGCAAACAGCCGACGATCCTCATTTCTTATTTTCAAGGAATATTCCGGAGTTTTAACCGCATAAACTTTAAGTAGCTCACGAATAACTCCAAGAAATTCTTTTCTATCTTTCCATTTAAACAAACCACCAGTGTTATAAAATCTAGCGGTAGATTTGACATCATCAAGCCATTTATAGGAGCTAGTAAAGACAACTGTTGTTCCACTATCA
>CAMZKK010000224.1 GCA_947311175.1 uncultured Planctomycetota bacterium
CCATCAATTCATCGTCAATAATTAGAACGCTACCCCTTCCTTGTGGAATTCTGCTTATTTCATCCCCCTCACCGTCCTCTACTGTCTTTTCCAATAACGGAAGTAAAACATTAAAGGTTGTCCCTTTGCCGGTTTTTGACTCAACACTAATTGAACCTTTGTGAGAATGAACAATTCCATATACAGCAGCAAGCCCCATTCCTGTCCCTTTGCCCACATCCTTGGTGGTAAAGAATGGCTCAAAAATCTTTTCGAAAATTTCTTTGGGGATTCCTTCTCCGTTGTCGGTGACTTTAATGGAAAAATAATTTCCTGCGCTCAACCGCTCATTTCCCTCTTTGTTATTTTGGTCAATTTTTTGATTAGAAGTTGAGATGATTAACTCACCTCCATTTCCCATTGCATCTTTGGCATTTATGCAAAGGTTGAGCAGTGCGTTTTGAATTTGCCCAATATCACCATTCACGGTATATTCGTTGGCATCAAGCCTAAGCTTAATTTCAATTTTTTTATCTATACTGTGCTTAAGCATATCTGAAGTATTTATGATTAGCTTGTGAATATTTACCGGTTGCACTTGATGATTGCTCTTGCGAGCAAAGGCAAGTAGTTGAGCAGTTAACTCAGAAGAGCGAGTCGCTGCCGATTTTACCTGCTTGATATAATCAAGAACAACCTCTTTCTCTGGCATCGTAGTTGCAATAATATCTGAATACCCCATGATGATAGAAAGTTGATTGTTAAAATCATGTGCAACTCCACCGGCGAGATGACCAATCGACTCCATTTTTTGGGAATGCTGAAGTTGATGTTGGGTATCTAATAGTTCATCTTGTGCTTTTCTCAACTCCGTAACATCAATAAGAATATTGATAACAATAGGGTCGCTGGGGTTTTCAGAGAGTAAGGCACTGCGAATATCAAACCATTTCTTTTGCTCATCTTTTTCAATACAAACTGTTGCCTGCTGTGGCCGGTTAGTCTTTATCAATTGTTCCATAACAATATTTAAATTTTCAGCAGACTCTTGATTCACAATTTTAGAAAAGTGCTTACCATCAATATCTTTTTTTGACTTAAATAAATTACCCCCAATCGGGGTGAGAACATCTCTCATTATTCCATCTATTCCACAAATGATTAATATCCCCGGAATGGCTTCAACAATTGATTCTGTTCGTCTAATATGCTCTTCCAATGAGATATCGCGATTTTGAATAGTTAAAATCATCTCATTAAAACTATCTGCCAAAACTCCAAGCTCATCTGTTCGATTAGACTGAGCTCTCAATCCATAATTCTGATTAGTAGTAACCACACTCATTAAATCACTGAGCTCAGAAATTGGATTAGAAATTACTCTTTGAAAACGCGTTGCCAGCAGAAAAGCAATAATAATAACTATCAAGACGGCAACGGCAGAATAGCACAAAGTCAAGTATTGGCTTTCATTTATTGCTCTAAGGTCATAATAAAGATATGCTACACCTAATAATTCACCATCATTTTCAATTCGATAATAAATTTCTATACTCTCAGGATTTATTTGATGAATATTCTTAACAATAAGATCTGACCGATGACTATCACTTGGTAAATCACCAAAACTGGCAAAGATTTTGCCGTCTGGAGAAAAGATGCAGACATATTTTATTTCCGGAGTTGAGCTAATTGCCTCAAGGCTGTTTTTTGCACTGATACTATCGTCAAATATTATGGAAGATTTGCTTGTATTTGCAATTATTCTTATGTTGTTTTTTGCAGAATTTAGGGCGGATGATTGATAAACCTCACATATTTGATAACTAAAAAAACCATTGATCGCAATGGCTACCATAATTGCTAACCCTGTAACCATTCCAATTAGCTTATGTCTGATTGTCAATCGAGAATAAAGTCCCATTATCGATCCTCTTTCGGTTTTATAATCTTTGCCAATTTAAGCAATTCTGAGCTGAGCTTTAAACCCGACTTTTTGACTGCTACCAAATTTACCTCAAATCGAATTTTTTGTTTTATCAATAACAGATTTATCAAGCATCCCTTTTCTGCCATCCCCGCACCTTCTCCAATTGTTAAGATAGGACGATTGGCAGTTTTCTCCAAAATAAGCGCTACCATCTTTGTCTCAATGTCTTTGGTTATAAAAACAATACACCCATCAGGTATCTTTGTCCTCGAACCAAGTGCTCGCAACTTGAGTTTTCGCCCATTAACAATTTTGTTTTTTTGTTTATCAAAGATAGGTTTTAATTTGCGGTATGAGGTGGTGTAAAGAACGATGTTTTTTTCTGAACTATCCACCCATCGAGTATAGCGAGCAAAATTTGTAACAAAGGCAATCTTGACCGCATACTCAAAACTTTCAGCCTGTTTTGAGCTCAATCTTTTTACAGAATGATTATTTTCCTTAGCAATAGCAGGATTATTTTTAACAATAAATATTGTTAAAAATAACAAGGTAATAATTATCCTCTTTGTTGAATTCATTTCTTCCTACCCACACTACTACTGTGATTAAAACGTATATGTCATCTTGGCAAACAAACTACGATGAACCTCAATTGATGACATTTGCCGTTCAGCCTTATCTCCAAGATTTTTTCCAGCCACAGAAAATTCAAGATTTTTATTTGGTTTCCAACCCAATCGCAAATCAAAATCGGTTATCGGTTTTTGGTCACGATGTTGTATTTGTGCAGTATGCCGAACCCAAACATCAAATTCAAGATTATATGGCAAGTTAAATTCAAAATTGATAGAAACCAGTTCTTCCGGACTTCCCCTCTCGTATAAATCCTTTTCATTCGGCCCGTCATTGCCACCATTGTTCAAGTGGCGCATATTGGTATGTTGATTAGTATATGCTCCACCAATGGTCAAACGTTCATTTACTCGCCAATTTGCAGCAAGTTCAAGACCATAACTTATCCCCCCCAACATATTATCATATTGACGATAAACTTCATAGTGATTTGCAGGGAAACTCTGCCAACCAGCTGTTTGATGTTCATAGCTGGTTAGTTTATCATATTTATTATAATAAGTTGCCAAATCAAACCACAAATTCTGCTTTGGCTCAAACCTCCAGCCAGCCTCATAGGCATTTACCGTCTCCGCCTTTAAATCATCTTTTGGATAAAAGCTGTTTGATGCCGCAAATGCTCCTTTGTCAACAATCACAGAATAAATTGCATTATCCATAATCACCGAAGGTGTATGGACAGCCTTTGAAGCAGAGGTCCAGAAGGTATGTTTTTGATTTGGGGTATATAGTAATTTAGCTGCCGGCATAAGTTCATTGCCAGTATAGGTATTTCTTTGAAATTTAGCACCCAGTGTCAAAAACAATTTGTCTTCTAAGAGTTCAATATTATCCTGCAACATTGCTGAAAATATATCACTGGTTGTATGCTCTTTGGTAAAATAAAGCTCGGGAATTCTTTCTGCATCAAACCAATCTGCTCGATAACCAAGTCCCCAAGTTATATCATGTTTGGAAAACAATTTGAAGTTATGTTGAAATTCAAAATCAACTCGTTGAGTGTTAAAGGTGGTATCGTGAAAATCTCGATCTTCGTTATTTATAAATGCCTGAAAATAAAATTCATTATCATCGGCAAGACTATGGGTCCACTTACCAAGTAAAAATCCTCCATTAACTCCCGGAGTGTATGGCACAAGCTCACGATAAGGTGAGGTTGTATAATTACTGCGATAAAACTTGGTATTGGTTTCGTTTTCATAAATATCACCCGATACCATAAATGTATTTTTGTCACCGGGGGTTGCGTCAATCCTAAATCCTGCTCGCTTACCGGTAAATTCTTCTACCCTAAGCTGGTCAGAATACTTTAACGCATCTTTTGCGATATCACTACCTTCATCATATCCTGAATTCATAAAATGTTTGCCATACACTCGCATAAACAGACTATTGCCTAATTTAAAACCATATCGAGCATTTTCTTGACTTCTTTCCACCGTTCCAACCCCAACGGAAACCAATCCACCTTGCGTATCTTTGGCATTTTTGGTAATGATATTGATAATTCCATTCATCGCATTTGCTCCCCAAACTGTCCCTCCGGGGCCACGAATAATCTCAATCCTTTCAATATCTTCAAGCATCAAATCCATTGCATCCCACCAGGTAGTTGCAAGTGAAGAACCATAAACACTTCTGCCGTCAACCAGCACCAGCACCTTATTTGATGAATAAAAATTATGATGTCCGCGAATACTAACTACCCTATGAGCAAAATAGATACCCGGTTCAGATACTGTCACCCCCGGAGCCAACCTAAAGGCATCTGCAAGAGAGGTTACCCCACTTCGACGAATGGCATCAGCAGTAATCACATACGATGCTGCGGCAGTTTTAGATAATTTCTGAGCCCTCTTCGATACACTTGTTACTGTTGAATCCATCATAGATGGAATCTCTATATCCATCAGTTGCTCTAATTTTAGATTTGAAAAATCTTTCTTACTCGCAATAGTTTCCTCTGCTCCAATAATAGTTCCCACCAAGAACATTATAGAAAAGAAATTAAATAAAAGTTTATTCATACAAATCATCCTGCTATTTACAACAAATCAAAATCCAAACAAGTACCCTAACACGAACTAAATATTATTCAACACCTAAAGCGATATTTACGGTTTAAGTTGACTTTCAGATGATTCCTCTTTAAAATTATTATTATGTCAAAAAAGAAAGATAATTATACCCCCATTCCACTACCGCAGCTTAGAGAAGAATTCTCTCACGACCCAAAATCTTTACTTAATAAGATACCGGGGATTTTTCTAATTGATAAACCGGAAGGATTATCCAGCCATGATATTGTTTCAAGAATGAGAAAAAGGTTAAATCTAAGAAAAGTGGGGCATGGTGGAACCCTTGACCCGATGGCGACCGGACTACTGATAATCTTTGCAGGAAATGCAACTCGCCTATTTGATGAATTGCAAAATTTTCACAAGACCTATATCGCAAGAATGAAGCTCGGCTTTTCTACCGATTCATACGATATAACCGGCAAAACAACCGAAACTACTGCGATACCGTCTATTGACAAAACGACCTTAGAGCAGGCGTTACTTCAGTTTAAGGGTGAAATAATGCAAACACCTCCCGTATTCAGTGCTATTAAAAAAAATGGCAAACCAATCTATGAATTAGCAAGAAAGGGAATTGAGGTAGAAATTGAACCACGACCGGTAACAGTCCATTCTCTAACCGGAAAGATTATTTCAAATGATGAAATAGAGCTGGAGATGAAAGTATCAAAGGGATTTTATGTTAGGTCTTTGATAGACGATTTAGGAAAATCCCTTGACACTCTTGCCACAATGAACAGTCTCAAAAGAACTGAGATAGGACCATTCTTATTAAATGAAGCAGAATCAATAGGAGATTGAAATGAAGATTGTCGTGCTTGATGGACACACCTTAAATCCAGGGGATTTAAGCTGGAGTAAATTAGAAGAAATTGCTGAAGTAACCGTTTACGATAGAACTGATGATAAAGATACCATTTCTCGTGCGAAGGAAGCGGAAATAATCCTCACCAATAAAACGGTTTTAGACAAAGAAACAATTAAATGTTTGCCTAAATTAAAATACATTGGGGTGCTCGCTACCGGAATCAATGTAGTTGATATTGAGGCAGCAAGACAAGCACAGATTACGGTTACCAATATTCCCGGATACAGCACAAATTCGGTTGCTCAAACCGTATTTGCCCACATTCTAAACCTAACCCAACATGTTGCCGAACACTCAACAACCGTAACTAACGGCAAATGGAATAAATCTCCTGATTTTTGCTATTGGGATATTCCCCTAATCGAGCTTGCAGACAAGACTATCGGAATAATTGGTTTTGGCAAGATAGGACAAGCCACGGCAAAACTTGCCATAGCTTTTGGAATGAAAGTCATTGTATCAACTCGCACTAACAAAGACACAAAGATGGATGTAGATTTTGTTTCCATAGATGAAATTTTTAAGAAAAGTGATTTTGTAAGTATTAATTGTCCGTTAACGGAAGAAACTACAAGCTTGATAAATGCTGAAAAATTATCATTGATGAAAAAAACAGCATTTCTAATCAATACAAGTCGTGGCCCGGTGCTTAATGAAGAAGCTCTCTCAGCTGCCCTCAATAATGAGCAAATTGCAGGTGCCGGCTTAGATGTGTTATCGGTTGAGCCTGCATCAGCTAACAATCCACTACTAACTGCAAAGAATTGTTATATAACCCCGCACATTGCATGGGCAACCACTGACTCAAGAAAACGACTAATGGAAATCGCTACCGAAAATGTAAAATCATTCATCAATAAAAAACCGATAAATGTAGTGAGTTAAACCTAAATCCCAACTGTGCAGTTTAGGCTAACTGTCTTTTTTAATTCTTTTAACCGCCTTGATAGCATCAATGACCTCCCGTTTTTTCTTTATTCTTTCACGCATTAATTTGCGGCGTTCATCATCTTTTGCATTGTAGGCATAAATAACATAGCACAAAAACAAAACTAAAATCGTTACAATCACATAGACCCAAAATGGCTCGTTTGAGGGTTTTGGTTTAAAAACCTCAATCTTGCTTGCAGTCAACATTGGCGTCCATCGCCAATCATTCTTGATTGATTGATAGGGAAAGAATTTAGTAAATATTCCGATTACTCTCACCCTGTCACCATCTCTTAATGGATGGGGTAAAGTTGGCAGGGCAACAGTCCAACGATATTCAAAATTTTCGGTTGATTCATCATATATAACCAAGATGTAGATATTTTCAAGACCACCAGACAAGCCCTTTACCTTATGCTTTTCGACATATCTAACCCGACCAACAACCGAACCAATCTTCCATTTTAATTCTTTTGGCGGTCTGTCATGTTTCATCAAATTAAAAAAGTTAATCCTTGGATCAACCTTCTTTGCCAACTCTTCATCTGTAAAATGGTTCATATATTTGAATAAATGTTCAAAGGCATATTTCTCTGCCTGAATATTTCGTGCCTCTCGCTCAAAAGATACTTTAATTTTCCCTAAGCTTCTAAACCCCTTCCCTGTTTTAGACACATCCAAGATTGGCTCCAACTGCTTGAGGTTGAGTGTATTGACCTTCTCTTTATAAATAATTTGTTTGTCAGTAGGATCACTCAACAAATACGGTAAGGGGCGAGGTTCCCATCTATAATATGCTTGTTTTGCCACAAATAAAGGTGTCCGTTGCCAAAAAGCCGGTCGCTTTGGATCAGGCTGACAACGATAAGCGTATCGTTTAAGAAAAATACCATCAAACGACACCAACCCCATCGGTCTAACAAGTTTTGAAATTTTCGGAGTCAATAAAGTATAAAAATGTGACTGAAACGGATCGGTAAGGGTCAATCGCCACATTTTTCGCAATCCCTTAGGCATATCTGGTAATTCCACCAAATCCTTTTGCAAAAGAACTCCATAAAAGTGAACAGATTTACCTCGCCAATAATCAGGATTTTCCATCAATCGAGCAAAGGTAAAATAACTATTTTTTCTTGTTTTCTCTGCAAATACCTTAGAATCAACACCTTTTAAGTAGGAGAGAATATATTTAATAGATTCAGCATTTGACTGAATATCATTTGCCTGCTTCGACTTATCAGAAGTGTTTGCAATCTTCGCATTTATGATATTAATCAAAAGTCTATTTTGAATATCAAGAGTGGCAAGTGGATCTGGCTGATCTTTAATTACATCAGCTACAATATAGTCCTGTTTTGACTTTGGGATAAACCTTGCCTTACCTTGAGAAAAAGAACGCAAACCGACAAAAAGATAAACACACGCAATCATAAGCACACAGTAAACAATAATCTTAAATTTAGCTTTTCCTGCGCCGGTCTTTTTAGGTAAAGGAATCAATGACATTTTTATCTCCGTATCTATTACAATATAATAATATAATATTAAAAAAAAATGTAAAGCCCCATACAAGTTTTTGCTATTTATTTTACAATACCGTTTTTCTGTGGTAAAATATAGTGATGAAATAAATTATTTCACTGGAGCAAGCAATGAGAATAATAGGCAAGGTCTTCCCAAAAATTTACGAAAAAAAATTCTACACACAAATCTGTAAAATTCTTGCGTATATATTGTATGCCTTAATCTTAATGATAATTTTCGGGATTATTTCAAGCAATCACAACAATCAAGATTCCGACATAACGAGCTTTGACAATATCCTTGCAAGTAAAGTAAGAGAAAACATTTCCAAAACAAAAACTAATAATCGTCAATTATTATCAATATCAAAAGAACGAGCAATCGAATTCAAGAACGCCGTTATCAACAAAGACAAAGAAGAAGCAATTGATTTAGCAACCCCGGTTATCAAAAAAGCCAAATCAATGAAAACTATCGACGGAATTATTGTAAAGTAACAAAGGCTTCCAGCTTTTGCATAACCTCCCTAAATTCAGCAGCTAGTGCAGAATTTAGAAAATATCCTCTTCAGCCACAACCTCAAACTTTCCATCCATTGCCGGATGTTGGCAAAGTTTTTCAATTAATTCATTAGGTTCAACCACTCTTTCACCACTATCCATTGCAATCATTGACATTACAAGGTCCGAGGTTATTTCAGAAATATTTGGCAAAATTTTTCTTATCGGGACAGGTTCTTCTTGCTGCTTTTTATTTATCAAATCACCGGTATCCACCGCCTCGAATGGCAATCGTCCACACAGCATTTGATACAAGCAGGTTCCTAAAGCATACACATCACTGCCTATGTCAGAAAAACTGTCTTCTTCAAAAAGCTCGGGGGCTGCATATTCCGGCAACGCAAATGCTTGCTCCATTGTCGAATTAAACAACACCCGCAATGGAAGTCCAAGTTCATCAAGCCGAACGACCCTATCTCTACCTATCATAATGTTATTGGGATTTATATTGCCGTGAGCAATCCCTTCCTCGTATAATAAATCCAGTGCCTTCAGAATATTACCAACGATATCAAGTGCTTTTTCTTCTTTAAACTTTCTACCACTATCAATAATACTACCAAGTTTATCCGCCGGAAAGTATTCAAGCACAAACAAAAACTCCATGCCACTTCTTCCGGTATCTAATCCTCGGACAATATTTTTGTGTCGCAAACGAGCAACCCCGCTAGCTTCGGCAAAAAATTCCTCTACAAAATCTTCATTAATTTCAAAACTTGGAGTAACAACCTTTAACACAACATCTCTAAGCATTCTTAAATCTCGTGCCAGCCAAGTTGTTACCAAAGAATTAGAGTCAGCTTTATCATATATCTCATAACCCGCAAATGGTTGCTCGTAAGGTATTCCGTTTTCGTCAACCGGTTCTTTTCTTTTTGCCATTTTTACTCCATTTCATTTATCAACTTTTATCGTAAAGGTAGCAGAGATGATGATTAATGTCAATATTTTACTTTACACAAGCAAATTACTTAGGGGTAGACTTGTTATCATTTCCTATAACTTTTTAAAATTCAAAATATATTGAAATCAAATAGTTAAACTTGTCGATACATAAAGTACTGCTTTAATAGAGTTTACTTTGAAATGAACAGGAGAAATTACATGCGCAAATACGCGTTTTTATCATTACTATTAACAACATCACTTTTTTGTGGTGGGTGTGAATTATTTTACATATTAGGACTGCCTTTTGGACACAAAACTCCATTCAACCCTAAGCAAGCAGTAACCGACTCTAGTATCTTGAGAGATGTTCAGTTTGGCGATATTCCTGTACCTTATGGATTCCTACTACGCAGAAATGAATTTTTTAGTTATAAGTGCCCAACTTTCAGAATGGGAACATTTCGTTATGATGGAGCATGGACTTATCGCAAAACCTATAGATTTTATAACACCCAAATGCCTTCTGCCGGTTGGCATAAGACTTACGAAGAAGATGGTTATGGAACAAACACTACTAAATGGATAAAAAACAAAGAAAAACTTAGCCTTTTTATTGATAGCAAAGGCGAAGAAATCAAAGTATTGATAAAACTGTCTCCTATTCGCTAAAAATAATTTTTAGATTTTACAGTTTGTTTCTTGCCATTTTCAAAATTATTCCCTATTCTTTCAACTCAAAGAATAATTAGGACTAATTAATCTTTGACCCTCGGAGTAGCTGAATTTGCGGCAAATATTTTCCGTTAAATAACAGTAGAGTTTTTTCGTAATTCCGAAATGGGGTTACGTTTTTTTTATTTTAGAATATTTTTTATTAATTTTAATTTCAAAAAGAGGAGAGTACAATGAGTGATACCCCTGCATTTTTAGGAAAGCAAGCAGATCAGGAAGAAGCAAAATTCTGGGTTATCCCAGCACCGCTTGATGGCGGAGCAAATATGGCAAAGGGACAATCAGCTGCCCCCCAATCAATCTTAGCGGCATCACTTTATGTCGAAGAGTACGATGAAGAAATTGCCGGCACCCCAAGCAAGAACGCACCAATCTTCACCCTTGACTCGGAAGACACTATGTCAGGCATTCAAGAGATTTGCGAAGCAGCTATTGATGCACAAGCGGTTCCGGTTATCTTAGGTGGTGAGCCGGTAGTTACCCTTGCAGGAATTAGGGCATTAGCCACAAAGGCAGAAGACCTCACCGTCCTTAGCCTTAGTCCAAGAGCAGCAATGAAGAACGATGGAATGGATAGTTCTATTAGTTACATGAACAGTGTTATAGGTATCGAAAATATGCACAAAGCGGTTCTTGTCGGCATTAGCTCAACTTCTTTTGAAGAGTCAAACACTCTGTTTAGTGACGATGACAAGATTGAACCTTACTTCAGTTGCGATATTGCAAAAAGTGATGACGATCTTTGGCAAGAAGATGTAATTGATTCACTATCAACTCCGGTATTTTTAAATATTGACCTATCAGTATTCAGCAGAGATGTTGTTCAGTCTGTTGGTTGTCCGGAGCCTGGTGGTTTTGCTTGGTGGGATATGTTAAGAATGTTGAAAAAAATTATTTCACGAAGAAGAATTGCTGGAATTGCCATCACCAATCTAATTCCGATTGAAGGTGATTTAACCGGCGACTTCGCTGCGGCAAAACTTTGCCATAAGATTATGGCATACATGGTAGCTAGTGGAAAAATGTTTTAAGGCAACAACTACCATTTTTTTTTAATAATGATTAAACAGTTTGACTATCCTGAAATATTTGCTAATATTTCAGGATAGTATTTTGATATTAAAGTGAGCGCCGGTACCTGTGCAATAGGAGACTGCGAACCGAGTCAGGCGGGGAACCGAGCAGCTCTAAGCATGATCTTTTATGTGCTGCAGGATTACTGGCGCTCTTTTTAGTATCAAACCTCGTGGTGCAATGCCATCAAATAACAGCAAAAATCTTTGGAGTAAAAATGGCATATCAGGCAATGGCTCGGCGGTATCGACCATCTACTTTTGATGGAGTTATTGGGCAAGAACATATCTCACAAACTCTCAAAAACGCTATCACTTTAAATCGAGTTGCTCATGCCTATTTGTTTTGTGGGCCACACGGCGTAGGCAAGACATCAATGGCAAGAATCTTTGCCAAGGCACTAAACTGCACCGATGGACCATCTGTTGAAATCCCGACAGACTGCCCGATATGTGCAGACATTGACAACGGCAATGACCCCGATGTGCAAGAGATTGATGGTGCAAGCAATAATTCCGTTGATCAAATCCGCACCCTTAGAGAACAAGTCGGATATGTTCCGGCACGAGCAAAACACAAAATATACATCATTGACGAAGTTCATATGCTCTCAACCAGCGCCTTCAATGCCCTCCTTAAAACCCTAGAAGAGCCACCGGCACATGTTAAATTTATTCTTGCAACAACCGAGCCACAAAAACTTTTAGAAACCGTTCTTTCTCGTTGTCAGCGTTTTGATTTCCGATTAGTTCAACCACAAAAAATCAGTACCTACCTAAAAGAATTATGTAAGCAAGAAAAGGTCAAGGCAAATGATGATGCCCTCGAAGCCATTGCAGCCTTCAGCAATGGAAGTATGCGTGACGGTCTTGTTTTGCTTGATCAACTAATAAGCTATTGCCCGGAGATTGTAACTCGGGAAGAGGTTGAAAAAGTCAAAGGTGCGGCAGGAATAGAAAGCGTAATCGCAATTTTTGATGCAATTGTCAAACATGATTCAATTGCCGGACTAAAAATAGTGGACGAAATTGCAATGCAAGGAATAAGTGTTGGCGATTTTTTTGATCAACTCATTTCCTACGGAAGAGACCTTATGCTTTGCAATGCAAGCAAATCAATGGAAAAAATATCCACCTACGGCCCTGCAAAAAAAAGTATAACCGAACATAGCAAAAACCTTTCTCTCGAACAAATTCTCCTTTGCCTTGATGTATTTATAAATGCAAGAATCAAGGTAAAAAGCAGAGCCCTTGCAAATCCACTTGTCCCCTTAGAAATGGCGGTTGCAAGATTATCTGGACTTGAACACACCGACTCCATCGAAAATACCATTGCAAGGATTGAGGATTTGGCAAAAAGCGGTGCATTGTCAGGTGGTATTGAGTTTGCTGGCAACATCAGTTCAGACGAAAAAGCTGAACCGATGCAAAAAAAAAATGAGGGTGAAGAAAAAATAGCAAAAGATAATACACCCAAACCGCCTTCAGAACCTAATCCTGAACCACAGTCGCAAGAAACCGCAATAGACAATCCTCCACCCAAAGAAGAGAAAGTTGCTAGCGAAAACGAATGCCAAGAGCCTAAAAAAATAACCCTTGAAGATATAAAACAAAAATGGGGGGAGTTTTTCAATCTAGTGAAAGAAAGATACAAGCCCGATACCGCCTATCTTCACGACATCAAACCTATCGCCTTTGATGATGGAAAACTAACTATTGAATTACCGGCAGGTGGAGTTTTTCTCTTTGAAAACATAGAAGAAAAAAGCAGGCACAAACGAATAACCGAAGCAATGTCAGATACTTTTGGTGTCCCAATTACCTTCTTTATGAAAATAGCAGAAGGTGACCCTACCAATCACAAAACAAGCAAGAAACCCTCTTCCGAAGCAATGTCAGATCCAAATGTCCAAAAATTAATAGAAAAATTTGGCTGCGAATTATTGAATATCGAATAGACCAAGATAGACCTAAATCCCGCAGTTGAAACTTAAAAGCACATGCTTTTCGGACATAACAATTAACAATTAATAATAAAGAAAGCTCTCCGAACGATATTTAATAACATGAAAGTATAGACGATGCAAATTATCAAAATCACTAGCGGCATCTAAAGCACCTCCATTGTTAATTTTTAATTGAATTTCCTAGTTTTGCCCATAACCACCAGCAGGCATATGCCTTTAGGTTTGCATTGAGGGGTTGAGAGTGAGCGGCTTTGCATTCAAACCAGTCTTTATTTTTGGTATGAGATTTTTGCCAATCTCTTGCCCAATTCTTTTTTTTGCCTGATTTTGCACGATAATCACAATTGTCATTAGCCCCCTTATCTAAATAATAATTACCATCAGGGTCGTATGATTCAATATCTGCAAAATCATATAATATTTTTTTGTGTAACTTACAATATTTTCTGATTTGCTCATTCCGTTGGTGGAGATTACCTTTTTCACCACTACCGTCAAGATGACCTGTCATATACACAAATTTTACTTTTGGAAATTCATTTTCAAGTTTTGTCATTTCAGAAAGGTACTTAGCCATTCCTTTTTCGGTATTATCTGAACAACCACCACACCATGACCAGATAACAACATTAATATCTTTATTAACCTTATCGTTCAAATACTTTCGAGTCAAATTCGCCCATTTTATATCTCCCTTGTGTCCAAGGTCATGTCGACTTTTTGAAAAAGCTCGATCCCGAATATCTAATGCCCCGTTTTTACCACCATTATTAAATGCATACAAATTCCCTTTAAATTTAGCCAACCCCTTCATTCCGGTTATCAATTGACTGCCATGTGAGGTATGTCCATAAGCAATATGTAATTTCTTTTTGGCTCGCTTTATCGCAGACTTTGGAATCTTTGACAACTTAGTAGATTTATGATTAATAAGTATTTCACCTGCAGACAAATTACCAACAACAAGAGCAAGGAAAGACAAGGAGACAATAAACACACCTATAATTCGATAACAATATTTCACAATAATCTCCTTTATCTCAGTCCAATAAATATTCAAAAAATTATCAAATTCTTAAAAGATAAAATGCTTCATCTATCCAATAAAGTCAATACAGAAGAAGATAAAGTTTAATTTATTAAATACCGCTCGTAGAACATCCACCATTGTTCATTCTTCATTGTTAATTAAATTCCGCAGTCATGCTGAATTTAAAACTACGCTCTCGGGTGGAATTTCATATATGAATTTTTTAGATGTTGTTGCTCTACATGGGTATAAATTTCAGTGGTTGAGATATCACTGTGACCAAGAAGTTCTTGCACTATTCTTAAATTTGCTCCTCCGTGCAAGAGGTGAGTAGCGAAGCTATGACGAAGGAGGTGAGGATAGATTTTTTTGGTAATACCTGCTTTTTGAGATGCAGTTTTAACTATTCGCCAAATGTCTTCTCGCCTAAGCTTTTTACCGTTTCTCGTTACAAATAAATATTTGAACGATTGACCTTTAAGCAAGATTGGCCGAGAGGTATTTAGATACATTGCCAATGCCTCACAGGTTGGATTGGCAAGCGGGACAATTCTCTCCTTGCCACGCTTTCCCGAAAAACGAATCCTTTTTTCTTCAGGGTGATACCACACAATTTCAAGATTTGCAATCTCACTTGCCCTCGCTCCGCCGGCATAAAGAAGCTCTAACAATGCCTTGTTGCGAGTAGATAATGGAGTGCCGCAATTTTCTGCCGAAAGCAATCTATCGACCTCTTCGATGGATAGAAAGTCCGGTAAAGTTTTCCATAC
>CAMZKK010000225.1 GCA_947311175.1 uncultured Planctomycetota bacterium
ACCGGTGCTGATATCTGTCATATCGTATGTCCCGTCGCCATTACCGTCTAAATCTGCATTTGGGTATTGAATAGCATCTCCCGCACCCCAAGCATCAGGTCTTGCCCCTTGTGCTCCCTTGTGGGGATCCATTGGACAGATAAATGATTTTTCCACCTCAACATAACGGTTATAATAAAGTTGGGTAAGAAACATTGGCAATTTTCCACTGTAATCATTTCTGTATGCTTCCATTGCAATTTGCATTTGATGGAGGTTGTTTAGGCAGAAGGTAACTTTTGCCCTTTCCCGAGCCCTACTTAGCGCTGGTAATAATAATCCGGCTAAGATTGCAATGATTGCAATAACTATTAATAATTCAACAAGAGTAAAGGGATGTAATTTATGTTTTTGTAAATTATTCATACCGGTCAACCTCAATAGTTAAATTTTCTTTATTATTATCTAACAGCGACAAATATCAAGCTAAAATTAGCAATAACAGCCTTTTTTAATCTTGACTTGCCTTTTGGGTCTTTAATAATTAAGGTCATATTTCAAAATTTAATTTATTAGAGACAAAATGGACAAAAAATCAAATATTGCAAATGAAGACAAGGTTAAGGCTACCTTGGGAAATATTAAAAATTTCCAAAAGAAGATTAAGGCCCATTCTGCGAATACTAACCTAATGCTAGATATCCCTTTGTGGCAATTGGGAATAGAGGGAGCTATTACCTTCATCATTGCTTTTGTTTGTGGCAAAGGGCTTGGAATTTTTTATCAAGTCATTTTCGGATCATAAAATAAATGCCCTTAGTTACTTTTATTCCTGTTGATAAACATATCGAGGTCGAAACGGGAACAACAATTCTTGAAACAGCAAACAAATTATCTCTAACAATCCCAGCAAGTTGTGGTGGAAAAGGGTTATGTGGAAAATGCAGAATTCAAATTAAAGATTGCTTAACTCCCGCAACACCAAGCGATAAAAAAATATTTTCACCTACAGAAATTACTGATGGTTGGCGACTTGCATGTTTAACAAAAGTAACCACCGATATTACAGTTATCCTTCCACCTATTCCTAATAAAACCATTACCTTAATTGATTTTGGAGCTGTTGACGTAATTGTAAAAAGTGAAATAGAAACTATTCAAGCATCTTTATCCAAACCTTCACTTGATAATCAAGATGCAGATATGGAGAGGCTGGAAAAAATAATTGGTCGGGAGATTTCTTCACGCTCATCATTAAAAGTTATTCAAAATCTATCAAGAGAGCTCCGCAAAAATGACTTTAAAATAACGGCTATAATGTCTGAAAATGAATTGTTAGGAATTGCTCCATATTTAAAAGAGGTACCGGTATTGGGGCTGGCAGTTGATGTTGGCACCACAACGGTTGCAGGGGTCTTATGTGATTTAAAAACCGGCAAAAGTTTGGCAACCGCATCTACTACTAATCCTCAAGCAATCAGAGGTGATGATGTAATAAGTAGGATAGAATACGCCGGTAGAGGAAACAAAGAATTACAAGAATTACAATCTTTGATAATTAAAGCGATTAATCAAATCGTAAAAGAAACCATTTTTGCTAGTCAAATGAAGCGTGAAAATATTTACAAAATTGTGCTTGCTGGAAATACTACAATGCATCATTTGCTACTCGGATTCTCACCTATGAATATTGGAGTAAGCCCTTTTATTGCGGTGAGATTAAAAGGATTTGAGATTGAAGCGGATAAACTTGGATTTAAAATTGCCACCGGTGGCAAGGCTTATGCAATGCCAAATATTTCTGGTTATGTTGGTGGTGATATTGTTGCCGGTATCAATGCCTATAAAATCAACAAATCTACTAAAAATATTTTATTTATAGATATTGGCACCAATGGTGAGATGGCTCTTCGAAACGGAAATAAAACTTATGCCTGTAGCACTGCTGCCGGTCCTGCATTTGAAGGAGCAAGGATTTCCTGCGGAATGCGTGCCTCAACCGGCGCTATCTCTAAGGTTGGTTTTAATGGGAAAACTCTTGATATAGAGACCATTGACAATGCTCCGGCAAAAGGATTGTGTGGAACCGGACTTTTGGATTGTGTTGCTGCATTGCTTGATTGCGGAATAATTACCGAAACCGGAAATTTTGCCGAAGGTTCTGAATTGGACAGCATCCCAAATGCAATCAAAAAGAATTTAACTAAAAAAGAATATATTATCGTTGAGGCACAAAACAACAATGGCAATAAAGTATCATTGACCGACAAAGATATTCGAGAACTTCAACTTGCAAAAGGCTCGATTGCTGCCGGCTATAAATCAATGTTAAGTATGGCTGGAATTACAGAAGATAATCTAGATAAAATAATTCTTGCCGGTGCTTTTGGTAATTTTATGCGTCCTAAAAGTGCAATTAGAATAGGGCTTCTTCCTGAAAACTTTGATTTGACAAAAGTTGAATTTGTTGGTAATGCGGCACTTGCTGGTGCTCAACAAGCTTTACTCAATTTAGATGAAAGAAAAAATGCTGAAGAGTTGGTAAAGGAAATAGAGTATATTGAATTGTCGGGACGAGCAGACTTTCAGACATTTTTTATGGAAACAATGATGTTCCCAAACAACAAATTAAACGTTTAAGTCTCTTCCTAATAGCAATTAAGTTGGCCAATAACTGAGGATTAAATATGGATAAAAATAAACTGTTTTTTAAATTACAACTTTTATTACTAACCATAATGATTGCCATCTCACTTTGTTTTGTAGTATTTATTGGGAGTTGGAGTAGCGAAAAGACAGCTACAAGTTTGGATTTTCGTAAGGTTATCAAAAGTGCCAAAGCTCGTGTTTTTCCTTCAGTGGTATTTATAAAGAGTTTACGGAAAAGTCACGAGCAAGGTAAAGAAAATTTAATGGCTGTAGTAGGTAGTGGAGTGTTAATCTCTTCTGATGGTAAGTTGCTGACAAACTGGCATGTTGTTGAAAATAGCAACAATCTCAAATGTCTGCTTTATAATGGCAAAGGATACGATGCAGAAATTATTGGCAGTGATAAAGACACCGACCTTGCCTTGGTAAAATTGAAGCTTAATCCAAATGAAAAGGTAAATTTTTCTTCCCTTGCATCTTCAAAGAACATTAAAGAAGGTGATTTTGTTATGGCAATGGGGGCACCGTGGGGGCTTTCTCGTTCAGTGTCGTTGGGAATTATTTCTTGCAAAAATAGATATTTACCACAAAACAGTCAGTATTCATTATGGCTACAAACAGATGCCGCAATCTCTCCTGGAAATTCCGGTGGTCCCCTAATAAATACCGACGGAAAGATTATTGGAATAAATACTCGTGGGGTTATGTTTGGCGGTAATATGGGTTTTTCCATCCCTTCTGGTACTATAAAAAAAATCATTCCTCAGCTTGAAAAATTTGGAAAAGTAAATTGGAGCTATACCGGACTTCAACTTCAACCGCTTAAAGACTTCAATAAAAATATTTTCTTTGATGCAACAGAAGGAGTTATTGTCGCAGGGATTGATAGTGATAGCCCGGCTAAGGATTCCTTATTACAGGCACGAGATAGAATTTTAGAAATTGATGGTAAAGCTGTTACGGCAACAACTTTCGAGGATTTACCTAAGATAAGAACCATTTTGGGGTCATTAAGTAAAAACAAAAAGGTTTTGATTAAATTTATTAGAAATGGGAAAAAAATGGAATTATTTCTAACTCCACGAGAAAAAGGGAGAGTAAAGGGAAAAGAGCTTAATTGTCCACGTTGGGATTTTACCGTTAAGACAATCAATAAATTTGAAAATCCAGCACTCCATTTCTATCAAAAAAAAGGAGTATTTGTTTATGGGATAAGAAGACCGGGAAATGCAGCCGAGTGCGGATTGCTCCGTAAGGATATAATTTTAAAAATTAATGGCAATGACATTAAATCATTAAAAGACATTGAGACAATCCATAAAAAGATAATGAAAGATAATAAAACTAAACGGATTGTCTTGTTAATTCTGCGTGATGGATTTCAGAGGCAAGCTGTCTTAGACTATTCACGTGACTATGAAAAATTTTAGGGAAATAAAATGCAGAAAAAAATATTGAATGTAATCTTAGTTAGCCTACTAACCATTTTTTTTAATCTTCAAATTGCCCATGCCAGTTCAAATAAATTCATAACTCAAAAAAAGCAGATAGAATTATTAAAAAAATATTCCCCATCCGTAGTGATTGTAAATTTTTGGTTTAAATATAACAATGGAGAGATTCCTGATTTTGCAAGGAATTTGATTAAAAACAAAAAGCCTTATCAATTGCCAGGTTTTTTTATCACAAAAAAAGAAATTTTAATTCCAGATATAATCTACAATTCTAGATTTTTTGATAAGGTTACTGTTGACTTCAAAGGCAAGCAATATGTTGCAAGCAAACAAAGTTATATGAAAAATTATGATGCTGCAATTTATGAATTAAAAAATAAAATTCCAAAAGCTTTTCCTTTGGATTTTTCAACAAAAGATAAAGTTGGAAAATTAATGATTGAATACAAAAGAATGTCGGGTGAGTTTGAGTTAGAGATAGAACCGTTTTCGCCATCATTATGCTTAGACAGCCAAGGACAGGTATTTGAGAGCTATGAAATACCCAAAATTTTGCTAAATAAATCAGGAGAGGCAATAACCTTACTGATGCGTGATAAAGAATATCTAAACAAAAAAAGAGTTTACTCTCCATTGAAATGGGAGAAGGTTTATAACGCTCAATTACAAAAAAGATTTAGCTTGTTAGAAAAAAAACTTGCTGACACTATTTTTCAGACAACCCTAACTTTTAGAAGTCCAAAGATGCCTGTTTCACTTAATCAAGAAACTATTACTTTTGGCGAAGGTGCTACCACAAAAACCGAGAAAAATTGTTTATCAATAGCGATTGGTAAAAATCGGATTGTAATATTGGAAAGATTAGTTCCGAGTGTTACCGCACGCTTAAAAGATATTGCAATTCGTTTGGCTGATGGAAAAACAATTAATGCAAAATTTGAAAAAACTGTTTCTTCGTGGGGGGCTTTTACCGCAACAACGCAAAAACCTTTTGGGACAATCATGGCGTTTTCAAAAGAGCCGATTGGTAATAATCAAGATAAACTTTATCTTTCTGCGCAAATACGAATTCAGGGTGAGAAAAAAACAATATATATGCAAAGAAATAGAATTGGGAATTATTATCGGGGATTTAACAATAAACTTTATCCTGTCTTTGATAGCAATGAACGAGACACCTTTGTCTTTGATTCGTCTAACAATCTTTTGGCTTTACCGCTGTCGAGAAGAAATAAAATCTCCGATGATTGGGATAGTTGGGGCGGTAATGGCAGAAATAATGTAATATTGTCTTCCGCTTCTTTCCTTGAAAAATCTTTAGGGGATAATTCGAAAAACTATGACCCAAACAATATTCCGTTATTAGAAAAGAATGAAAATCGTTTGGCGTGGATGGGGGTTGTTCTTCAGGGAATGACGCCAAATCTTGCAAAAGTAAATAATGTATCGCAATATACCTCTAATGGCAAAACCGGAGCGATTGTGTCGTATGTATATAAAAACAGTCCGGCTGCAAAAGCGGGTATTCGTCCGGGAGTTATTTTACTATGGCTAAATGTTGAAGGACAAGAAAAACCAACAATGATAAAAGTTGATGAAGGTTATGGGCATCAGCCATTTCCCTGGGATCAATATGATATGATTCCATCAACATATTTGATGAATTTGCCATTGCCATGGAAGTCTGTCAAAAATACATTATCAGCCAAATTGACCGATATTGGTTTTGACAAAAAATATAAAGTAACATTTTATGACAATGGCAAGGTATTTCAAAAATCATTTGTAGTTGAAAAAATGCCAAAATACTATGGTTCAGCCGAGAGCTATTATTCAAAAGCACTTGGGATGAATGTAAAAAATCTCACCTTTGAAGTTAGGCGTTACTTTCAATTAGATGAAAATGCACCAGGGGTAATTGTCAGTAGAGTAAAATCCGGATTTCCTGCGGAAATAAGTGGAATCAAAAATTATGAGATAATTACCAAGATTGATGGAAAGATAATTAATAATATTTCTGACTTTAAAGATAATATTGCAGATAAAACTCAATTAAAATTTAATATTACAATAATGGTAAAACAACGGGTGATAAAGATTAATCTATAAAGGATAAACTTTTTTCTTCATTTTTTTTAATATGATATATGATGATTAAAGAAGCTTGAGTAAGCATAGTTGGTAAAATGAAAAAAGGGAGAAGTATGAAATATTCACAAACAAAGGCTCGAATATTGGTTACGGATGATGAGCCTAATATTCTTAAAATTTATGAAACTTATCTAAAGGTGCGTCCCTCTGCCGCAAAAAATGGGGCAGGAATGAAAGAATTAGTTGAGCGTCTTTTCGAGACCAGCACAGTTGCTCCTCCTCCAATGAATTTTAAAGTAACTGCTTGTTCACAAGGAAGAGAAGCTATTGCAAAAGTGCAAGAAGCGTGGGATTGCGGCCAACCATTTCAGGTAGCATTTATTGATATTCGAATGCCTCCGGGGATTGACGGGATTACTACTGCGGAAGAAATCAGAAAAATAGATCCATTTATTGAATTGGTTATTGTTACCGCTTTTTCTGATGTTACAACTGCGGAAATAGTTGAAAGAGTTCCTCCGGCAGATAAACTTCTTTATCTACAAAAGCCTTTGCACGCTCAAGAAATTTGGCAGTTTACTACTGCCCTCTCCACTAAGTGGCATGCCGAAAGAAGGCGAGAAGCCGCGAGACAAAGAGAGCAACACGAAGCAGAGATTAAACTCGAAGAAAGCGAAGAGCTATTTCGCTTGCTTACAGAATATACTCCTGTCGCAATTCACGGCTATACCACTAATGGAGTTATCAATTATTGGAATCAAGCCGCAGAGACTACCTTTGGCTATTCATCCGATGAAGCAAAAGGCAAAACAGCTGAGGATATTATAATTGATGAAAAAACCAAAGATGCCTACCAAAAACTTATATCAGCAGGGCAACAAGTATCTGCCTCTGGAGAGTTTTCCGTTCAAGAAGAGGTAACCTTGAGAACCAAAGATGGAAGAAAGGTTCCCGTGCATTCAATCCATACCGCAGTTTGTATTGATGAAAATACCCCACCTTTGCTTTTTAGAATTGACATAGACCAATCAGAACGCAAAAAAGCAGAAGCCGCTCTTATTAATTCATCTCGAATGTCAGCTGTAGGAACGCTTGCTAGTGGAGTTGCCCATGAATTTAATAATATTCATGCAATCACCCAAGGTTATCTTGATTTAATTAAATGTAAAGATAATGTGCCAGAAGATATTCGAGAATTTATTAATATCGCTTATAGTGCATTGGTAAGAGGTAGTAAAATTACCAAGCAGCTGTTAGAATTTTCCAGTCAAGATATAACCAAAAAACATACCGCGTCATTAGCAACGATAACCTATAATACCTTGATTATGGTGCGGAATGAATTTGAAGCGGAAGGGATTGTCTTCAAGATAAACCTAATTGATGATGATATGGTTTATGTTGATGCCGCCCAAATTAGCCAAGTAATATTAAATCTACTCATAAATGCTCGTCATGCAGTTATTGACAGTCAAGTCAAACAGATAACCATCAGCTCTAAAAAAGAAAAAGATATGATTTATCTTAGTATTTCCGATTCTGGATGCGGTATTTCCGAAGAAAATATTGGTAAAATATTTACCCCATTTTTTAGCACTAAGGGTGAACATTCATTAGGTGCAACAAGTATGTCAAAAGTAAAAGGCACTGGTTTAGGTCTATCGGTTAGTCAAACAATCATCACCAATCATGACGGGGTTATTACTGCAAAAAGCCAGATTGAAGCTGGAGCAACCTTTACCATTAAACTTCCACCCGCAACAACAACAGATAACTCAACTAAAGTGTCTGAAGAAGAATCAACCCAAACAAAGAAAATATCTAGCGTTTTGGTTATTGATGATGAAAAAGACATAAGAGATCTTCTCCGCTATCAATTAAGGTCATCTTTTGAAGTTACTGGTACCGATGACGGTTATGAAGCAATTAAATTGATAAAGGAAGGTTCATTTGATTTGGTTATGTTAGATTTACAGATGCCAAAGATGAATGGCGTGGATTTTTTAAAAGAAATAAAAAACCTTCCACCTGAAAAACAACCAACAGTTATCGTTATTACCGGCAAGAGTACAATTGATAATCTGATTCCAAAAGATTTGGAATCACTGGTTTCAAAAACTTTATTCAAACCGTTTTGTTATGATGATTTATTGTCAACAATTGACAAAGTGGTAAATTTAACCTAAATTCAGCAGTTGGAATATAATCACAAACTTGAGACACGTGCCTATTGATTAAGTCTCGTATTGATTCCCGAATTTAAAATTATTTATCAATCCTTATTGCATCGCCTCGCAGGCACTTCTCAATCAATTCTTTTAATTCTGCAGCCTTTAATGGCTTTAGAATGACTTCGCAATTTGGGATTTCTGCCTTTATCTTTTCAAATTTACTTGGGGCAATTGCACCACTCATAATAATGATTGGCGTTTTTGCGGTCTTTTTGTTTTTTCTAACTTTTTTCGCTAATTTTAAACCATTACCACCAACAAGCATCATATCAAAAATGAATATTCTAAACTTTACCTTTGAATTTTCTATTTGAGCAATGGCACTTTCCACCGCTTCAACCCCGGTAACATTATATCCCACACTTTCTAATTGAAGAGTTAACACCTTGAGAATTCCAGGCTCATCATCAACAATTAATATATTCCCACATTTGCCGGTTTTCTTTTTAAATAGTCTGGATAAAAAATTACTCATTTAATTTACTTCCTTTACAATAGCCTATTTAAATAATGCGTCAAAAAAATGGATTGTCAATAATATTCTAAATTAAATTATCTGCTATGATATTTGACCTTTTAATAAAAATTGTTATAATTTCGACATTTAAATTTATCCTAATTGAGCCAACAGGTACTGAAATATGGAATTACAATTTTATGGAACTAGAGGCTCAATTGCAGTCCACCCACCTGCGAATGAGATTAAAACAGCTTTTAAAAAATTGCTGGTTAAGGCTCTTGAAAAGGGAATAAGAATTAATCAGATAGATGATTTCATGGTAAATTATGGAGATGTTGTTTCTCAATTTATGGGTGGAAACTCTTCATGTGTATGCATGAAAGAACAAGATGACATCTGCATCCTTGATGCCGGTAGCGGTTTGCGTTTTCTCGGGAATGATATTCTTAGCGAAAATATAGATATCAAAAAAA
>CAMZKK010000226.1 GCA_947311175.1 uncultured Planctomycetota bacterium
AATGATGATACCTGGTACTTGATTTCAGATACCACTGGTATTACCGGTTTTGTCGCTCCAAATCCAATGGAACCAGTACCGCTTGATGAAAGCGAAATTGGTAAGATTCTAAAAGATATTGATGATAAAAAAGAGCGTCCTAAGCCTAAGATTAATTTTGATATTGAGCAACGAGTTAGAATTAAAGAAGGTCCATTCCAAAATTATGAAGGTTTGGTAGAAGAAATATTTCCGGATAAAGGTCTATTGCGGGTTAACGTGCATATATTTGGTAGATCTACTCCGGTTGAATTGGAATACTGTCAAGTGGAGCAGACCTGAGGCGGTTTGCTTTAGCTTCACAATTGTATGGTATTTTGGAGCCTCGTAAGTATTCTTTTTGATATGACTTGATTGCTGTGAACTTTTAGGTTAGATTGAAAAGAGAGAGTTATTTGTTGGAGAAAGTTTTTTATGGCAAAAGAAAAAGAAGTGCAGGCCAAGATTAAACTGCAGTGTCCTGGCGGACAGGCTACACCAGCCCCTCCAGTTGGGCCTGCTCTCGGTCAGCATGGAATACCGATTAATGAGTTTATAACTCAGTTTAATGATCGAACAAAGGATCAAATGGGTACCACTTTGCCGATTGAGATAACGGTTTATACAGATCGTTCATTCTCATTTATTGTGAAGAGTCCCCCTGCAGCAGTTTTGTTAATGAAGGCTGCTGGAATTGAGTCCGGTTCGGGAGTTCCTAATCGAGATAAGGTTGGAAAAGTAAAGGTAAGTGACTTGGAAGAGATTGCCAAAGTGAAAATGGTTGATCTCAATGCACGTGACCTTGATGCAGCTGTAAAAATTATAGCTGGAACAGCCCGAAGTATGGGCGTTGAGGTAATTGACTAATTTATCTCATTGAAATGTGTTTTTAATTTGGAGTTAACAAGATAATGAAAAAACGTAGTAAACGCTACAACGCAATGCTTGAAATGGTCGGCGACAAGATAGAGGAAATGCTGTCGATTGAAGAAGCTGTTGCGCTTGTTAAAAAGACAGGTTCTAACACTAAGTTTACCCAAACAGTTGAATTGGCTATGAGGCTTGGAATTGACACCAAAAAAGCAGATCAGTTGGTACGTGGAAGTTTTGCACTTCCTAATGGTACTGGCAAAAGTGTTAGAGTAATCGCTTTTGCTGAAGGTGCTGAGGCTGATGCAGCCAAGGCCGCCGGAGCTGTAGAAGTTGGTGGAGAAGATTTAGCTGATAAGATTCAGAAGGGCTGGCTCGACTTTGATGTTGCAGTCGCCCATCCATCAATGATGCGTTTTGTTGGTAAACTTGGTAAGGCTTTGGGTCCTAAGGGGCTTATGCCGTCACCAAAGAGTGGAACCGTTACACCTAATGTTGCGCAGGCAGTTAAGGAATTCGGCGGAGGAAGAATTGAATTTCGAAATGATGCTCATGGCAATGTTTTGGTAATAGTAGGAACGCTTGATTTTGAAGAAGACAAGTTGGTAGAGAATGTGAAGGCAATGATTGATCATATTAAGAGTCTTAGACCGGTAGCGGTCAAGGGAACTTATATGGTAAATATAGCTCTTTCATCATCTATGGGGCTTGGTTTTAAAATCGCTGTTTAGTCAGTAAAGTGTTATGTGTCCTGTAATATGGAGTTAAATAAATATGCCTAATCGTGTAAATCGCTTGCTTCTTTCAGAGATAAAGCAAAGGTATGAAGGTAAAGAGTATTTGATAGCTGTTGGCTATGAAGGACTTGACATTACCTCTACTAATGCTTTTAGAGCTGAGTTAGCGAGCAAGAGTATGAATATGACAATGGTTAAAAATCGTATTGCCAAGATTGCTTTTAAAGAAATCGGTATAGATGGAATTGAAAGTATATTGAATGGTCAAACAGCTTTTGTTGTGGGTGATGATCCGGTAGCAATGGCTCGGACGATACGAGATTTCTCAAAGGAACACAAAGAGGTTGTGTTTCGAGGTGCAGTTATTGAAAATACTGTTCTTGATGAGTCATCAGCCAAAGGACTTGCCGATGCTGCAAGCAAAGAAGAGCTCAAGTCCAAAATTGTTGGTGCAGCCATTAGTGGCGGCGCAAATCTTTCTTCAGCACTTCTTAGCCCAGCGAAAAATATTGCTGGTTGCGTGAAGTCGCTTATAGAAAAATTGGAAAAAGAATCAGCCTGATAGATTCAGGTTTAGTTGTGTTTTAAATTTTATTTTATTGTTTGCCTATATGGCAATTAGATTAGTGGAGGATTATTGAGATGACTGCAGAAGCGGAAACAACAGAAAAGAAAGAATTTACTGCGGAGACAAAGGAGTTGGGTGATAAGATTGTTGCACTTACTCTTTTACAAGCTAAAGATTTATCAGATTACCTTAAAGATGAGTATGGCATTGAGCCTGCTGCTGGCGGTGGAGCTGTAATGATGGCTGGACCGGCTGCTGGTGGAGAAGCTGCTGACGAAGGACCTTCAACCGTTAATGTTATGCTTGAAGCTGCTGGACAACAAAAGATTCAGGTTATCAAGGCTGTTAGGGAAATAACCGGACTTGGACTTAAAGATGCTAAGGCACTTGTGGACGGAGCTCCTTCTGCTGTTAAAGAAGGTATTGAGCGTGATGAAGCTGAAAAGCTTAAAGAACAATTAGAAGCTGCTGGTGCAACTGTTGAACTAAAATAGTCACAGTAGTTAATGTTTAATCTTTTGCCAGCTGTGGCATTTAATTTTGCGGCAGCTGGCAAAATTTATTTAAGATATTTTATTTTACTTTGGGTTCATGAGAACACATAAATCGGTAAATACCGAATAAGTTTTCTCAATATAGGAGAATCTATGGAAGTTCGCTATTACGGAAAGGCTCATCCTGGCTTGGATATGCCAAACCTGATGCAAACACAACGTGAGTTTTATTCAGATTTTTTGCAGGAAGATGTACCTCCGAAGGAAAGAAAAGACGACGGTTTAGAAGCAGTTCTACGTGAGTCTTTCCCGATTGAGAGTTATGATGGCAACTATAGTATTGAGTATTTGGGTTATGATTTAGGTGCCCCTCGTTATACTCCAGATCAGTGTCGTCAATTAGGGGTAACTTATTCTAGCCCACTAAAGGTATGCCTTCGATTAAATCGGGCTGAACCTGTGGATGAATGGATTTATATAGGTGAAATTCCTAGAATGATTGGTGGTGGGGAATTTGTAGTTAATGGAGCTGAGCGAGCTGTGGTTACCCAGATTCAACGTTCACCAGGTGTTGACTTTGCCTTAGAAAAACACGCTAGCGGTAAACTGCTTCATACTTGTAGAATTATTCCTGAAAGAGGAAGTTGGATACAAGTTGAGGTTACCGCAAAAGATCAATTGACAGTTAGAATTGACCGTTCTGCAAAAATAATGGCAACAACCTTTATTCGTGCCTTGTCAGAAGATTTTGGGACTGATGCACAGATTTTACGGGCATTTTATCCAACAGAGGTCGTGGATATAACGCCTCGAACTGCACCAAATTTGGTTGATACTGTTGCTGTTAGTGAGATTGTAAATAATGAGTCAGGAGAGGTCATTCTTGAATCCGGTACCAGGTTAACCGATTTTGTAATTGAAAACTTGATTAGTTTGGGAATTAAAAAACTAGAAGTCATTACTGACAAGATTGATGAATTAATTCTCAACACTTTTGCTGCTGATGGCTCTCATACTCATGAAGAAGCTATTAAACAAATATATGCTCGATTAAGGCCAGGTAATCCAATACAGCTTCAGAAGGCAAAAGATTTTATTCACGAGCGGTTTTATGATGAAAAACGATATAATTTCGGAATCATCGGTCGCTTTAGACTTAATAGAAAATTCGGAATCAAAGACGATGAGGATACAACCCTCAAGGCTGGAGATTTCCTTAATATATGTATGTATATCCTAAAACTTAGGGCTGGACAGGGTGAAATTGACGATATTGACCATCTTCAAAATCGAAGAGTTCGTTCGATTAAGGATTTGATTATGGACGAAATGCGCAAGGGACTTTTGAAACTTCGTCGTGGTGTTCGCGAACAGATGGCAATTAAGCCTGTTGATGAAATTCAGCCTCACCAGTTAATTAATTCACAAGCCGTCTCTTCTTCAATTGATTATTTCTTCCAGCAGGGAGAACTTTCACAAATTGTTGACCAGACTAATCCATTGTCACAGCTGGTTAATGAACGCAGGCTTTCCGCATTGGGACCTGGTGGTCTTAACAGGAAACGTGCTGGATTTGAAGTTAGAGATGTCCATACTTCTCACTATGGTAGAATTTGTCCGATTGAAACTCCTGAAGGAACTAATATTGGTTTGATTGTAAACCTTGCAATTTATGGTTCAATTAATGATTTAGGTTTTCTGATTACTCCGTATCGTGAGGTAAGTAAAGGAAAGCTTACCGGCAAGATTGTTTATTTGAGAGCGGACGAAGAGACAGATAAGTATATTGCCCAAGCAGATATTACTATTGGGAAAAATGGAAAAATTGAACAAGACCAGGTAGTTGTTAGGTACCAAGAAGACATTACTTCTGTAACTCCAGATATGGTTGATTATATGGATGCCTCAACTTGTCAAATGGTTGGAGTATCCGCATCACTCATTCCTTTCCTTGAACATGATGATGCTAACAGAGCTTTGATGGGTTCTAATATGCAAAGACAGGCTGTTCCATTGCTTAGGCCACAAGTTCCACTTGTCGGAACGGGTATGGAAAAGGTTATTGCCTGCAATAGTGGAATGGTGGTGACTGCAGATGAAGATTGTGAAGTTATTTATGCCGATGCTTTCAAGATTATTACTAGCTCAAAAGAGCAAGCAAGTGGAGAGCGCACTTATAAGCTTCATAAATATAAAGGCTTGAATGAGGGAACTTGTTTAAATCAAACACCGATTGTAAAGGTTGGTGAAAAAATTAAAAAAGGTGAAGCTCTTACCGAAGGGGCAGCAACGGATGGCGGAAATCTTGCCCTTGGCAGAAATCTGTTGGTTGCGTTTTTGAGTTGGGAAGGTTATAATTTTGAAGATGCGATTTTGGTATCTGAAAAAGCTATTAAAGATGACTTCTTTACCTCAATTCATATAGAAGAGCTAACCACTGAGATTCATGAAACCAAGGTCGGCAGAGAAGAGATTACTCGGGATATTCCCGGAGTATCTGAGACCGCGCTTAGAAATCTTGATGAAGAAGGTTTGGTCGCAATTGGGACCAAGGTTAGAGGTGGAGAAATTTTGGTTGGTAAAATTGCTCCAAAGAGTAAGAGTGAATACTCTAGCGAAGAAAAGCTTTTAAGGGCTATTTTCGGTAGAGCTGGTGAAGATATAAAAAATGACTCATTAGAGGTTCCTTCAAGTATAGAGGGATATATCACAAAGGTTCAACGGTTCTCAAGAAAAATGTCTTTGACAGATGAACAAAAACGTGAGAATCGTAAAAAAACCAAACAGATAGAGAGCGAAATGCAAGATATCGTGTGTGGTGAGATTATTCAAAAATTTGAAAGATTAACCAAGCTCATCGGTTCTAATCCTGTCAATAAACGCACTGGTAGGGTATTAAAAATTCCGCGTGATGCTGAATATGAGCGTTTAGTCGAATTAAATAATGAATGTGAAATGGGGGAATTAGATGTCCCTGCAGCAAAGCGTAAGGCTGTTTACGCAATTTGCCTTGAGCATGACAAGAGAATTCAATTATTGCAAACTAGAAACGAAGTTGAGATTGGCAGAATAAAACGTGGTGATGAACTTAAACCTGGAGTTATTGAAAAGGTAAAAGTTTATATTGCGGTTAAAAGAAGACTTCAGATTGGCGATAAGATGGCTGGCAGACACGGTAACAAGGGGGTTGTGGCTCGTATTCTTCCAGAGGAAGACATGCCAGTGTTGCCAGATGGAACTTCTGTAGAGATGGTATTGAATCCACTCGGTGTTCCTAGTAGAATGAATGTTGGACAGATTCTAGAAATCCATTTGGGTTGGGCTGCGAAGACTCTTGGTTTTAGAGCGGTTACTCCAGTCTTTGACGGAGCAACAGAAGCAGATGTTAAAAAAGCACTTGTTGAAGCAGGTCTTCCTGAAACCGGTAAAGAAATTTTAATAGACGGAAGAACTGGAGAACCATTCCATACGCCAACTACTGTTGGTTATATGTATATGATTAAACTCCATCACCTCGTTGCTGAAAAGATTCATGCTCGTGCTACCGGACCTTATAGTCTTATTACTCAACAGCCACTTGGTGGTAAAGCCAGAAATGGTGGTCAACGATTTGGTGAGATGGAAGTTTGGGCACTAGAAGCCTATGGTGCGGCAAGTACATTGCAAGAAATATTGACCGTAAAGTCCGATGATGTAGATGGTCGTACTAAGATGTATGAGTCTATGGTTAAGGGAGAGAATTCTCTGAAACCTGGTACTCCGGTTAGTTTTGAAGTATTATGTAGTGAGATTAGGGGACTAGGACTTAATATGAAGCTTGAAAAAGATAATCCTTTTCAAAGTGACGATTAGTACTGGATAATAAATAATTATTTTTGGAGTGTTAACTCAATATGCCTAAGAGCGCAGATAAAACCAAATACAGAAGTGTTAATAATTACGGTTCAATTACTATTAAATTGGCAAGCCCTAATGACATTAGGAGTTGGTCGTATGGAGAAGTAAAGAAGCCAGAAACCATTAACTATCGTACCTACCGTCCAGAAAAAGACGGGTTATTTTGTGAAAGAATATTTGGCCCAGAGCGTGATTGGGAGTGTTCTTGCGGAAAATATAAAGGTAGTAAATATAAAGATATTATATGTGAT
>CAMZKK010000227.1 GCA_947311175.1 uncultured Planctomycetota bacterium
ATTACCAGGCTTGGTCAGCAGAAGAACCTCACCTCTGCGCTAATTTCCGTTGACTTCAGCGGTTACTTTTTTCTCTGCTCCTGCACTCTTTTTATTACTGCTTTCACCTTCTTTGATATTATATCTTTGACGGAATTTATCAATTCTTCCTGCAGTGTCTATCAGCTTATCGCCGCCACCATTATAAAAAGGATGACATTTGCTACAAATTTCAATGTGCATATCTTTGCCCGCACTTCGGGTTTCGATAACTTCACCGCAACCACAGGTTATGGTTGTTGATTCATAGTTAGGGTGGATATTTTTTTTCATCTTTATTACTCCTGTTATTATTAAATTCTAAATTTCAGAATCGACAATTATACATAACTTCTAAAAATTACAAGTTTTATTTTACTCTTCTTCTTCTGCAGCCTTAAGTTTTGCAATTACTTGACTTGCAATCGCACTTGGTATTGGTGCATAATGGCTAAGTTCAAGTGAGAAAAATCCTTCACCCTGCGTAATTGCCTTAAGACTAGGACCATAGTCAGCGACTTCGGCAAGAGGAACATCCGCTGTTATATGTTGCATCTTTGCAAATTCCTCCATCCCTGATGGGTGACCACGTCTTGTTGAAATATCACCGGAAATATCACCGGTGTATTGAGGAGGGAAAACCACCTCTATCTTAACAATTGGCTCTAAAAGGGTTGGTTTGGCATTTTTCATAGCTTCGTGAAGGGCATTTCTTCCAGCTGTTTGAAAGGCAATATCTTTAGAGTCAACCGGATGTTCTTTGCCATCATAAACTTCAACTGCAATATCAACAACCGGATATCCTGCTAATGGTCCCTTCAAAAGACCTTGTTTGCAACCTTTTTCAGTTGAGCCAACAAAGGAAGAGCAAATAGAACCACCAACAATACTGTTAATAAATTTGAAGCCTTCCCCTCTCTCCGTTGGCCAAACCCTCAAATATACTTCTGCAAATTGCCCCGCACCACCACTTTGTTTTTTATGACGATAATGTCCTTCTGCTTTTTTACCAATAGTTTCAAGGTATGGAATTTTAGGATGTTTGGTATTTACCTCTACTCCGAATCTATCTTTTAATCGACCTAACATAATATCAAGATGAATCTGCCCCATTCCTCTCGCAACTAATTCATTGGTTTGCTCATCTCTCAATGCGACAAAGGTCGGATCTTCATCTTGAAGACGATGAAGGGCTGTGCCAATTTTTTGCTCATCACCTCGAGCTTTTGGGCTTACTGCAAGTCCTACCATTGGATTTGGAAACACTATTTCCGGTAATCTCAAGTCATTGCTAGTGGCAAAAATTGAAGTCCCGGTATCTAAGGAATCAACCTTGCCAATGGTAACAATATCTCCGGCAACAGCCTCTTTTATGTCAATATGTTTTTCACCATTATGCTTGTGAAGTTGAGCAATCTTTTCCGGTTTTGATGAAGATGAGGTTCCAGCAGTGCTTTTTGCTTCCATCTTACCGCAATATATTCTAGTGAAACATAATTTTCCAACATGTGGGTCAGAAATAACTTTGAACACCTGTGCAAGTAGTGGTTGCTCTTCAGATGGGGCTATTTCTAATTCTTCAAGTTCTTCTCCTTCGCCTTTGACAACTTTAATCGTCACCTGCAGTGGGTTTGGCAAGAAATCTGTGGTAGCCTGCATGAATTCTTCTACCCCAATGTCCTTCTCTGCGGAAACCGCAAATATTGGTATTACCGTGCCTTTGGCAATCGCTAACGGCATTGTTATTGCAAGGTCTTCATGACTAATTTCTCCTTGTTCAAGATATTTTTCCATTAAGGCATCGTCAGACTCAACCACGTTTTCTATAATTTCGGAACGCATTGATTCTAGTTCCTCGCTTTGTTTTTTCCCAACCACGACCTTAACTGCACTGAAAGAATTTCCTTCTCCTTCAGGAACGGTAAAAGGCACGCATTTGGAACCAAAATTTGTTTGAATACCTTCTAATGCTTCATCCCAACTAACGTTTTCGCTATCCATCTTGGTGACTACGATAGCCCGTGCTTTTCCATGTTTTTCTGCGTTCTCCCACGCCTTGCGAGACATGGCTTCAACGCCTTTAGCTGCATTTATGCAAATGACAACCACGTCACAACCAACAATACCGCTTATCTCACCACCGACAAAATCGCCACGTCCTGGAGTGTCGATAATGTTAAATTCGGTATTTAGATAGTTGCAATTTAGAAATGTTGCGTTAACGCTATAAAGGTGGGCTTTTTCTTCATCTGAGTAATCGCTGGTTGTAGACTTATCTATTATATTTCCTAGACGAGAAATTGCCCCTGCTTTAAACAGCATTGCCTCTGACATCATGGTCTTTCCCGAGTGAAAATGCCCACATAATGCAATATTTCTTATTTCACTAGGTTTGTACTTTGCCATACTTTCCTCCTCTTTTTAAAATAGAATAAATAATATTTACATGTTTTTGAAAATTTCACACCTTTCTGATTTGCTGTCTTTGAAATTTAAAATATACTTAAAACACCAGTGTTGGCAAGTAAAAAAATATCGTAGTTTTGTTGACTCTGATAAAAATTATAGTGAGTTGTTGAATTTAGATTTACTTGGTTTTAAATGTATATACGCCATCCCAGTTTTCTGGTGGTGGTGTTTGTCTAAAGGCAGTAATCCTTTCAAGGTAAATATCGTATAACTTTAGTGGGTTGGTTTCTCTTAAAGAGGTTATTAGCTTTTCAGCATCTTCAAATTTTTGGTTATGGTATAAAGCCAAAGCCTTTTCGAATTCATCAATTTCAATCTTGAGCTTTTCGTCGGCTTGCCCTTCACTGATAAGCTCGTAAATCTTCACAGGATCAAGTTTACCCTTAACCCTCACCATATCAATAATCCTAGTAGTGAAATCAGGAACAATGATATTCCTTGTGTTTTCGGAAATAATTATATTTGTGCCGTATGGTTTATTCAATCCCTCAAGACGACTGCCAAGATTTACATTGTCTCCCATCACTGTATAATTAAATCGATTTTTACTACCCATGTTACCAACCGACATAATTCCGGAATTAAGTCCAATTCCAATCTCAATGGTTGGCATTCCTCTTTCGTCCCAATCCTTTTGTAATTCGGCAAGGGTGCTCATCATTTTCAGTGATGCTTTAGCAGCATTTTTTGCATGGTTTTTATCGTCAACCGGTGCACCCCAAAACGCCATTAC
>CAMZKK010000228.1 GCA_947311175.1 uncultured Planctomycetota bacterium
CTCTTTAGCCGCATTGCTATTAACCAAAAACATGGCCTCATAAAGTTTCAATGTTATTCCTCCTTAAACGGCGGTAAAAAATTAATTATATTTATTCTGACAGCACTCCACCCCATTTTCAATCCAATCAAAAATAAGATTTGTTACTTTGGGTACTGTCTCATCAATTACTCCTAACTCTTCTTTCTTAAATTCTCCCAATACAAAATCAATAGTATTGTCAAAATTTACTTTTTCATGATACTTAGAACCAATTCCAATTCTAATGCGAGGATAATCAGAATGACCTAAACATTGAGATACAGATTTTAGACCATTGTGACCGCCAGAGCTCCCTTTTGCTCTTATCCGTATTTGACCAAGGGGCAAGTGAAAATCATCAAGTATTACAATTGTTTTATTAGCATCAATCGAGAATTCATCAATTAATGCCAGTACCGGCTCTCCTGAATTATTCATAAAAGTTTGCGGTTTACACAGCATAATATTATGAATAACACCTCTAATGCTTACCTTTACAGAAGCAATGAGCGCATCATGAAAATTACAGGTAAACAAAGCACCTGTTTTTTTCGCTAATTGGTCAACAGCAATAAAACCTGCGTTATGCCTGGTATTGAGGTATTCCTCACCAATATTACCCAAGCCAACAATTAGCCATTCTGGTTTTTCAGGCAATTTTCGCCATCTACCAAAAAAAATATTATTCCTCCTTATCTCCATCAGTTTTTTCACCAATTACTTCAGGTTCGGCTCCACCTTCGCTACTCTCACCACCAATTTCATCTTCCGAATGCAAGTGGCAAGATACAGCAACAATCCCTGGTTCCATATTGAGGATTACACCCTCTGGAGTTTTAATGTCTGCAACAGTAATTGTTTGTCCTGCGCCAAGGTTTGAGATATCAACAACTATACTTGATGGAATATCTTTTGCCTTACATTCAATCGCAACTTCATGAATTTCTTGCTCAACAGTAGCACCTAACTTTACTCCAGGAGCAACCCCTTCTATCACAAGCTCGACCGAGACATGAATAGTTGTATCATCATTCACTGTCCTAAAATCTGCGTGCAAGATTATATGATTATATGTTCCATATTGAATTTCTTTGACAAGAACATTTTTCCCATTGCCTTCAATATCAAGCTTGAGCATCCTCTCTCCGCGCTCAACTAATCTCATAAAATCCTTTACCACTACACTTACGTCAACATTTTCCTCTTCCTTGCCATAAACAATAGCAGGGATTTTTCCCTCTTTTCTCAACAGGGCATTTGCCCTCTTTCCGGTGGCGGCCCTTTTCTCCGCCTTCAATACAACTTCTGACACTATTATGCCTCCATTTAAACAAACATCCGGCTTACAGATTCATTACGATGAATCCGCATTACTGCTTCTCCAAGAAGCCCGGACACAGATAAAACTTTCAATTCAAAACCTTCAGGCTTAACCTGTAAAGGAATAGTATTTGTAACTATAACCTCATCCGGCGCTGCCTCACGTAAACGGTTATAACTTTCACCAACAAGTACACCATGAGTAGCAACTGCAAAAACTCTAGTAGCACCTTGATTTTTTGCGATATTAATTGCTGAACTAATACTGCCAGCAGTAGATATCATATCATCAATAATAACGACATCGTGATTTTTGACATCTCCAATAACATGCCCAACCTCAACCTCACTATCAGCGACCCTTCTTTTCTCAACAATAGCGAGCTCAGCACCAAGTTTTTTTGCATAGCTGTCTGCCATCTTAACGCTACCTATATCCGGTGCCATCACGACCGGATTTACCAAAGATAGCGTTTCAAGGTATTCAAGAAGAACAGGTGATGAAAACAAATGATCAACCGGAATATCAAAAAAACCCTGAATCTGCGTAGCATGTAAATCCATAGTTAAAACTCTATCTATCCCGGCAGTAGTCATAAGGTTTGCTACTAATTTAGCAGTAATAGGCACTCTCCCCTTATGTTTACGATCTTGTCTAGCATACGAAAAATAAGGAACAACGGCACATATACTCCGTGCTGACGCCCTCCTAAGAGCATCAGTAATAACAAGCAATTCCATCAAGCTTTCATTTACCGGTCGAGCAAGGCTCTGCGCCACAAAGGTTTCAAGCCCTCGAACATCATCAAGAATCTGCACTTTGGTTTCACTGTCTGGAAACTTTTCAACCACCAGCTTGCCTTGTTCTTCTCCAAGAAAAGAACAAATACCTTCAGCAAGAGTTGGGTGAGCTGTTCCTGAAAAAATTCGCATACGTTTAAACCTTTTTTCTATGATACAGGCACTAATGCCTATTATTTCACCTTTTTAATAAATACTTTTCTACTAACGTCAAATCATCAGAGGAGTTAACCCCTAAAGCCTCTTCGCTATTCTCACAAATCACTGCCCCTACTTTACTGCCGGCACCAAGCATAATCTCAATAACATCAGGAAGATAATACTCTCCTTGCTTATTATCGCTACCAATCTTTTCAAGTGCTTGATAAAGTTCAATACAATCGAAAATATATACCGCAGTATTTACTTCATCAACCTTCAATTCCTCAACAGTAGCATCTGCAGCCTCAACAATCTTTATAACCTGATTATCACTCCCTCGAATAATTCTGCCATAGCGATGAGGTGGTTCAATTCTTGCTGTAAGAACAGTGCAACTATTTCCATCTGCCACATGTTGCTCTACCAATCCACTAAAAGTCTTAGGTGAAATCAGAGGCATATCGCCACAAGCGACCATAACCAAACCATCGAATCCGGCAAGGCTATCTTTAGCACAAAGCACCGCATGACCCGTTCCAAGCTGTTCCTTTTGTTCAACCGTCAAAACCTCGCTCGGAAGAAAGTCAATTACCAAATCTTTTTTATACCCGACAATAGCTGTAATATCACGAATCTCAGCATCAACAAGAGCATCAATCACCCACCCAATAAGGGGTTTACCATTGACCTTTACCATAACTTTAGGAAGCTCGCCTCCCATTCGGGTGCCCTTACCCGCAGCGAGAATTAATGCATGTATTTTCTTCATAATCTTTCCCTTTGGTCAATGGAGCTACATTTTTTAGGCCCAGGGTTTAAAATTCATATATTACACAATACTTTAAACAACACAAAGACAGAACAATTTCTATTTTTGTGATTAAAAATATAATAATGCCGACATTTATAGTCAAGAAAAAATATAGAATTGTTTTAAAATTAAAATCTCAAATTAAATATACCGCTAATCACTTTTATAAATTCTTGGCAATTAGCGGTATTTTATGTTTTCTTTACTCATTTGAAAAACTATCAATACCATGTTAATAGCTTCACACTATCTATTAACCATCACTCGATTCATCGCTTGCACCAGTTAGATTTAGTTCAATATTTGCCGGAGTTGTTGATTCTTCACTATAAAAAACTTTCCCGTTTTGCAATGTCTTATACTTCACCTTTATCCCCTCAGGAAGCTCAAAGGTAGCCACCCCACTGTCGTCGGTGTGACCTATCTTTATGTCAGCCACATTACTACCAATCACCTTGCATACCCAAACAGTAGCATTAGAAGCGATTTTACCATCGACCTTAACCGTAACCTTGCAAGCAGACTTTGAAACATTTATCTCAATATCCGCTGGAGTTGTCGTCTCTTCGCTAAGATAACCTTGCCCATCGACTATTGCTTTATATTTTACCTTTACTCCTTTAGCAAGATCAAAGGTAGCTACACCCGTGTCGTCAGTCTGAGAAACATTCAAGGACAGTAAATCTTGACCATTAACCCTATATGCATAAACATTCACTGCAGAAAGAGGGGCACCATTGCTTTTAACAGTTACCTTACATTTTACAGTTGAAGCATTTATCTGAGCATCTGCCGGAGTTATTGATTCTTCACTATAATACTTTACCCCATTTACAAACAATAAATATTTAACCTTTAATCCCTTAACAAGACTAAAAGTTGCTATTCCTTCACTACTAGTACTCCCATTTTTTATAGTCAACACACCATTTTCACTTACCCTACACACCCAAACGGCAGTATTAGCAACAGGCTTACCATCTATCTTAACTGCCACTTTACAATCAGCCTTTGGAATATTTATTTCGGTATCCGCCGGAGTTTCTAACTCTTCACTAAGATACCCTTGAGTATCTACTATTACTTTATATTTTACCTTTATTCCTTTAATGAGATCAAAGGTGGCGATACCTGTGTCGTCAGTATAAGCAAGTTTTAGAGACAACAAATCCTGACCATTAACTTTATATGCATAAACACCCGCCTTAGAAATGGCTGTTCCATTACTTTTAACCGACACCTGACACTTAACTGAGGTAATATTTATCTCAGAACTTGTCGGAGTTGTTGTCTCTTCACTATAAAACTTTTCACCATCTTCAATAGCTAAATACTTAACCTTCAAACCTTCTACAAGACTAAATCTAGCCACGCCATTGTCGTCAGCAATAACTTTACCCAAAGATGTCAGATAACTTCCGTTTACCCTGTATGCCCAAACATTGGCATTAGGAAGAGATTTTCCATTCTTTTTTATTGTTACATTACAAACATTAGTTTCAACATTTATTACAGCACTTGCTGGAGTTGTTGACTCTTCACTATAATAATTGGTTCCATTTATTATCACCAAGTATTTAATTTTTATTCCTGCTGCAAGGCCAAATTCTGCCAATCCCTTACCATTGGTATATCCTGAAGTTAACATTGTTTGACTTGTACCTGTCACTCTATACACCCAAACCTTCCTCCTTGAAGCAGGTTTATTATTTATCTTAACCGTTACTTCACCAACCTCTGTTGAAAAGTTTATTTCAACGGACGCAGGAGTTATGGTTGCTTCACTATAGTAATTTATACCATCGACAAGCGCACCATACTTTACCTTCATCCCTTCAACAAGATTAAAGGTAGCTATACCTTCATCATTAGCATAAACATTATTTAAGGTTAGTTTGTTTTCTCCATTAACCTTATATGCCCAAACTCTTGCCCTAGGAACAATTTTACCATTTCGCTTAACAGTAACCTTGCAAGCTACTGTAGGTGCCAACGCCTCATCTTCTGCCTTAATATTAATTGAAACGCAAAACATTAAACTCAAAATAATTGACACTATTTGTTTCTTTGACACCATGTAGACTCTCCTATATTTATTAAAATACGATAACTATTGCTTTGTTTTAATCAATAGTTATCGTATTTTAA
>CAMZKK010000229.1 GCA_947311175.1 uncultured Planctomycetota bacterium
CTTGTGTCTTCCTGATTTGATTAGTTGTGTAAGTGAAAAAATAATGGAGAAAAAATGAAGTCATTGCATATTGAAAATAGATTTTTTAAATTAAAGATTAACCGTCCTCGCAATTTTAGGACAGATGTCTTGTCTGGTATTACGGTGGCACTAGCTCTAATTCCGGAGGCAGTGGCATTTTCTTTTGTAGCTCACGTAGATCCCAAGATTGGTCTTTATGCAGCCTTTATGGTTGGTTTGATTTCTGCGGTCTTTGGCGGCCGTCCAGGGATGATTTCGGGAGCGACAGGTGCAGTGGCAGTTATTTTCGCTCCGTTGATGATTTCCCAAATAGCGGTTGTGGGAAATAAAGGGGCAACTGAATATCTTTTTGCAACCGTATTGTTGATGGGGATAATTCAAGCAATATTTGGGATTTTAAAGTTGGGTAAATTTATCAGGCTGGTTCCTTATCCGGTTATGCTTGGCTTTGTAAATGGCTTGGCAATAATAATATTTAAAGCCCAGTTTTCACAATTTTATGTTGGCAACGGTTCCGAAAAAACTTTACTATCTTCGACTCCAATGGCAATAATGCTTATTGGGATTTTTATAACAATGATAATTTGCCATTTTTTACCAAAGCTTACTAAGGCGGTACCAGCTACACTTGTTGCGATTATTACCGTTACAATTGGTGCGGAAATCCTAAATAAATTTGATATTTATCACCTCCGCAATGTGTTGGATTTTGTCCAAACGATGGATCCCAGTAAAACTACAATAGCGGCATCTCTTCCAACTTTTGGGATTCCTGATGTGCCATTTAATTTTGCAACCCTGAAATTAATTTTCCCATTTGCTTTTATTGCCGCTTCAGTTGGATTGATTGAGTCTTTGATGACACTTACCCTTGTTGATGAAATAACGGAAACTCGTGGCAAGGGAAATCGTGAATGTATTGGGCAGGGATTTGCAAATATCGTCAATGGTTTTTTCGGGGGAATGGGTGGCTGTGCAATGATTGGTCAGAGTATGATTAATATTCGAGGTGGTGGCAGAGGAAGGACATCAGGAATAGTTGCGGCATCAACTCTACTTTTGCTGGTTGTTTTTCTTGCCAAGTATGTGGAGATTATTCCGTTAGCAGCACTTGTGGGAGTTATGTTCATGGTGGTTATTGGCACATTTGAATGGTCTAGTTTAAGGATTATGTCAAGAATTCCAAGAGCAGATGCTTTTATCATTGTTTTAGTTTCAGCCGTTACGGTTGTTGAAGATTTAGCGATTGCGGTGTTTGTTGGGATTATTGCCTCAGCCCTAATCTTTGCCTGGCAACGAGGGCAGATCATAAATGTTGAAGTAAGCAGCGAGAAGGCAAACTCAAAGGTTTATAAATTAAATGGCTGTTTGTTCTTTGGTTCCGTTAGTTCATTTAAAAATCTATTTGATTTCAATAGCGAACCTAAAGACATAATAATTGATTTCCAAAACGCTCGAGTTTATGATCACTCTGGGCTTGAAGCCATTAATTTCGTTGCAGAAAAATCTGCAGAGCTTGGGAAATCACTTCACCTTTTAAATTTAAGTAAAGAATGTCGAGAATTACTAAATAAAGCTGAAAGTATTGTTGAGGTAAGTGTTATTGAAAACCTTGATTGGCATATAGCAGATGATTCGTTGGCGTAATATTAAATTCAAAAGTCCGAGTTTATCAAATTTTTTTATGTAGTATCTTTTCTTTATATTTATATTAAACCTAAATTCTAACTACTGGGTTTAGTTTAATTAATTTTCTAAATTTAACATTCACAAAAATGTGGATTAGTATATAATAAGCTAACTTTGAATTCTGCAGATACTATGCAATTTATATGTATGTTGCTCGAAATATTTGAGAAATTTTTATATATTAGAAAGGGATTATGATGACGATTGAGTTTAAGAAGGATTGTAAGTATGCAATGATTGTTGCCACCAGTATGGGGCTTAGAATAACTCCGCAAAACGGTCAACCGGTGCATTGTAGTGAATTGTTTTCAATGCAAGCAACCAGTGCTGAAACAAACGTTGCAAATGTATCTGCTTCTCTTGGCTTGCCGGTAAAGGTATTGACTACTTTTGTAAAAGACAGTCCGATGGCAAGATTTATCAAAGATAGTCTTCGTCGTCGCAATATGAGCTACGAAGGAAAAGAAGTAGAACAGGGAGATCCTTGGGGTTATCGCCATCAATTTAATATTGCCGATAGCGGTTATGGTTCAAGAGGTCCAAGGGTTCAAAATGATAGAGCTGGTGAAGTCGGTAGAACTCTCAATGTGAATGATTTTTATTTAGAAAGAATCTTCGGTAAAGAGGGGGTACAAATTGTTCACCTATCGGGATTGATTGCTGCACTATCTCCTGATACCGGAAAGTTTTGTCTTGAAATTGCAAAAGCTGCTAAAAAATACGGAACAAAAATTTCCTTTGATTTAAATCACCGTGCTTCATTTTGGGCAGGCAGAGAAAAAGAATTAAGTGAAATTTTTTCTGAAATTGCTGGAGTATCTGATATTCTTATTGGCAATGAAGAAGATTTTCAACTTTGTCTCGGCATTAAAGGTCCAGAAGCTGGCGGAAAAGATATATCTGCAAAAATAGATGGTTTCAAAGAAATGATTAATCGTGTAAAAGAGGCATATCCAAGTACTGAAGTTTTTGCAACCACCCTTAGAGAAGTAGAAACTGCTAATCTTCATCAGTGGGGGGCAATAATGCGAGAAGGCGATTCATGGCATGTAATAGAGCCAAAACCAATTACTGTCCTTGATAGAATTGGTGGTGGAGATGGATTTGTAGGCGGAATGCTTTACGCAGCCTTAAAAGGTTGGGAACCGGAAAAATGGCCACAATTTGGCTGGGCAACTGGGGCGTTGGCAGCAACTATGCTAACCGACTATGGACAACCGGCAGACGAAGAACAAGTTTGGAGCATCTGGGGCGGAAACGCCAGAGTAAAGCGTTAATAAAACACTGGACATGCAAAGCTTATTTGCGTGTCTAGTATCCCTATTCCACGGGACATGCAAAGTTTCTTTGCGTGTCCCGTATCCTTATTCGCATCCTTATTAAATGAAACCCTCATCGGCACATGTCATTTATACCACAAAGGACATGTGTATTTTAACTTCAAATTTCAACTGAGGAGTTTAGAATAATTTAGGTTGAATGTATGTTGATGATTTATTAATATACAACATTATAAATCATTTATTTATTTGGAGATATATTATGAGTAACGAACTTGCATATGCATTGATAACACCTTATAGTCTTAGTAAAAGTAGGACAGGCGGAATTATCGGAAGACTTATTAGCCAAACAAAATTGGAGTTGGTTGCTGTTAGAATGTATTCTCCGTCAAATAAATATGTAGATGAATATTTGGAAATAATCGAAAGTTCAAATATAAAAGCTCCGTTTAAGCAATGTTTTTATGATTATGTAAATCAAAATCTAAGAACAAAAAGTGCATTAGAAAAGGGATTTACCAATCGCTTTATGTTGCTTTTATTTAAGGGGAAAAACGCACTCAAAGAACTTCGTAGGGTTGTTGGTTCACCGTCAGGATTTAAGTATGGGAATACCGTTAGAGGAACCTATGGCGATTGTTTGATGCGTGACGGTGAGGTTGAGTATTTTGAACCGGCAGTATTAATGGCTTCTGAAAAAAATCACAATATTGAAACCTTGAAACTTTTGTCAAAATATGCAGAAAAAGATGGTGGTGTTATTGACAAGGTTGTGCCTTATGAAAAAGGAACAAAGATTGAAACTACTCTTGTTATGCTAAAACCGGATAATTTTGTAAAACGCTCAAGCCGTCCGGGAAATATGATTGATATGTTTGCAAACACAGGACTAACAATTGTCGGAGCAAGACTTTTTAGTATGACGGTAGCACAAGGGTTGGAGTTTTACGGCTTCCTTGAAGGATTATTTACCAAAAAACTAAAATTTTTAGTTACTAATAAGTTAATTAAAAACCTTTCCGGTGCCTTTGATTTTGAAGTTTCCGAACAAGATATTGATGTCATGGCAGATTTGCTAAAGGCTAAAAATGCTCATTGTGAAGTTGGTAAGATTATTGAATATATGACAGGGATTGATCCTGATACTATTAAAAATAATAAGACAAATGTTTCAGGGAATACCAAGTGCTTGGCACTGCTTTATCAAGGAGAGGATGCAATCAATAAAATTAGAACAATCCTTGGTGCAACTGATCCAAGTAAGGCTGAAGAAGGAACAATCAGAAGTGACTATGGTAGGGATTTAATGAAAAATGGTGCTCACGCTTCTGATTCTGTAAAGAGTGCAGAAAGGGAAAGACCAATCGTTGGATTAAACGGTGGCGAGAAGGCAGAGATTAAAAAAATAATTTCGGGATTTGTAAATAAAAAGAAAATTTAATGAATGACAATATCACAACCATCAAGGTTGGCTCACTGGAAACTTGCTGTTATATCGTCAGCAACAACAATAAAGAATGCATTGTCATTGACCCGGGGGAAGACGCTGTCAAAATATCGGAAGAAATTGCGAAGAGGAATTTAATTTGCAAATACATAATGATAACGCATAGTCATTTTGACCATGTTGCCGGGCTTAGTGATTTAAAATCTATGTATGGTGATGCAAAAATCTTATGTCATAAAATTTGCGGCAAGAGAATGCAAACACCACAGTTTAATCTTGGAGAAATGCTTGGGATAATTGTTAAAACGCCACCGGAAGACAAAGCTCTTGAAGAAAATGAAATTATTGATTTTGGTAATCTTTCTATTAAATGTCTCTATCTTCCGGGGCATGCACCGGGACACATGGTTTTTTATATTAGTGAACTAAAAAGTGTTTTTTGTGGCGACACCCTTTTTAATGGCTCAATGGGTCGAACAGATTTTGAGGGATGTTCATATAACGATTTAGCAATGGGGATAAAAAATCATCTCTTGACTTTACCAAAAGATACAGTGGTTTATCCGGGGCATGGATTATCAACAACAATTAAAAAAGAATTGAATACAAATCCGTTTATCAAAGATATAAAACAGTAATATCTATTCACAATTGTAAATCAACGTGATTCTTGTAAAAAGGGGACGAGCATGGATATTGATTTTTGTTTGAAAGAGTTGGAGCGACAAGGTGGAAGTGATTTACATCTAAAGGTCAATCGACCACCACTAATGCGAGTATCCGGGGATTTGTTGCCAACGGATAGCCCAGTATTACAAGATGACGAATTAAGACAAGCGATGTACCAGTTGATGACCCCAAAAATGATAGCTCGTTTTGAAGATACTTGCGAGTGTGACTTTTCGTATGAGATTCCAGGGTTGGCTCGCTTTAGGGTAAATATATTTATGCAACGAGGACATATTGGCGCTGTTCTAAGGCTTATTCCTCTTGAAACCCCAACCATAGAAGGATTGGGGCTTCCTCCGGTGTTAAAGACTATCTCCGACAATTTAGATGGTTTGGTTTTGGTTACCGGTCCAACCGGTAGTGGCAAATCTACAACTTTGGCTTCAATGATAGAGCATGTAAATTGCACCGTCCCAAATCATATTGTTACAATTGAAGATCCGATAGAATTTGTATATACCGATAAAACGGCAACAATTAATCAGCGTGAGCTTGGA
>CAMZKK010000230.1 GCA_947311175.1 uncultured Planctomycetota bacterium
AAGAGTTTTTTCCCCTTAGAGTTCTCATTCATATAAATTATTGTAGTATAACCATTAACTGGTATTTTTTCCCCCGTTTCAACAGTTCCACCTAATTGTTTAATTCTATCTGAGAGTAGTTTTAGGCGAGCATCGTTTTCTTTTATTCCTCCGTCCCTAACAATAAATGTTGTGGTGAGATCATAAAACTTATTTGAATACTTAACCTTTTGTGGGGTTGGGATAATTGCCCCGGTATAGTAAGGAGCTGAATATGCCGTGTCTTTTAATTTTTTAGGTTGGGGTTTTTCTTTTTGAGATTTGTTGATTTTTGTTGTTTTCTTTTCAGTATATCCTGCTTGGCAACCACAACAGAAAAGGAGGCATGCAATAGCGAAGGCTCCTATTTTTTTTTCTATGGATTTAATCATTTAATTTAACCTCATTAGTAAATATTAATATTGCAACGATGCGTAGATAAAACAATACACTCCCTTCCATTAAGAAAAGGAGTGTATTGAATATCTAATTTTAAAAAACTATCAGATAACAAAAGTAAATTGTCTTTACTCAGGAGAATCTGCGCTGTGCTTTTCATATAGTCCCTTGACTTCTGCCTTTGTTAGTGCTCTATTATACATAGTTATTTCATCTACTGCACCTGGAAGACCCCATTTTGTTCCCGGGTAGATTCCAATATAAAGAGGGATTTTTTTATCCCAAACCAATTCGCAATTCATTCTGTGTTCAGCAATCATGTTGCCGTTTAAAAACAATTTTCCTGTCTTGCCATCGTGAACAACAGTAATGTGATACCAAGTATCTTTTTCTAAAGATACTTCTTTTTCAACAGAAAAAAATGAAAATCCACCAGTTACTGTTTTGTTGCTACCAACATAATATAACAAAGTGCCATTTGGGCAAAGCCATAAATTAGCACCTAATTTACCTACATCTGTTTTCCCTTTATGGAAAAGAACATAGCGTTTTTTGGCGTTTTTGTCGAATTTTTCATTTAGCTTAATCCAGATTGAAAAGCTTAACTGTTTTGGCATAAGGCTTTCATTGTTAGCAATTTCCAAACCTTTTATGTCGCCAGGAAGCGATACTGCTTTTCCTTCTACTCCTTCCACCCATTTTGCATCTGCTTTGGAGATGTCTTTAATATCATTGGCTCCTTTAGTATCTTTAACTGTGATGCCTGAGCCTTCATCAAATTTCCATTCACTTATAAGTCCTGGAATTTCATCAGCTGCTTGTAATCCTGCATTTAACCCAAATGTTGCCACTAAACCAGCAACAATCATCACTCTTTTTACAAAACTAAACATACTCATCTCCTTTAAAAAAACAGAATTGACTAATACTATACTATTAATAATGCCACAAAATAAATAAAAGTCAAATTCTTTTATTTGTTAAATTTTCATTAAAAACAAATTGGTAAATCTTTTCATTGCCAAAAAAAACATATTATGGTATACTTTGACGCTTAATTTAAACGGCTCGCATATTATTTAAAGGAAGTAAGCCATGGATGATATTAGTTTTGATTTTAATAATGCAATGTCTGATGTTGTTGGAAAATATGGAATAAAAGATGCTTGGTTAAAGGCATTAGAACCAAAGGTTAAAGCTGCGGTTAAATCTTTACAAAAAAATCGCGGTAAAGAGATGACAGGATGGTATGATTTGCCATACGAAAAAAATCAAATAAAAAAACTGCTTGCCAGTGCAAGGCGCAAAAGAGGTCGTTATAATGATATCATCGTCCTCGGGATTGGCGGTTCTGCCCTTGGCACAACTGCAATGAAAACCGCATTGTTGCATCCTTACCACAATATGATTGATCGTTCACAAAGAAAGGGCGTGCCAAGGTTACATGTTCTTGACAATGTCGACCCGGTTTACATTGCAAGGATGTTTGATGATGTTATTGATATCAGAAAAACTTTATTTATCGTTATCTCAAAAAGTGGTGCGACTACTGAAACCATGAGTCAATTCATGATTGTTTACGATCTTGTCGAAAGTTATTTGGGAGAGAAGGCTGTTAATAAGCATATCATTGCCATTACCGATGAAGAAGAAGGACACCTAAGACCAATAGCGGATGAATTTGGACTGGAAAGTTATATCATAGACAAAGAAGTTGGCGGAAGGTTTTCTGTGTTAAGTCCTGTTGGGTTATTGCCAGCATCGCTTTGTGGAATTGATGTCAGAGCATTACTTAAGGGTGCAGCAAGAATGGACGAAAGGTGCAAAAACCCATCTCTATTCAAAAATCCTGCCGCAATGTATGCAGCTGTGCATTATTTGGCAAATACAAAATTAAAGACATCTATGAGCGTAATGATGCCTTATGCAAATGCCTTAAAAGATGTTGCCGATTGGTATTGTCAGCTTTGGGCAGAAAGTCTTGGCAAGGCGGTAGACAAAAAGAACAAAACCGTTAATGTCGGGCAAACGCCAATCAAGTCACTTGGAGCAACGGATCAGCACAGCCAAGCTCAACTTTACCGAGAAGGTCCTTATGACAAGATTATAACGTTTATTGGAACTGAAAAATTTTCAACCAGCTTAGATATGCCAAATGTATTTGAAGAAGTAGATGCGATGAACTACCTTGCAGGCAAAGGGCTTGACACCCTTATTAATGCTGAACGAGAAGCAACAACCTTGGCGATGAACGATGCTAACAGAATGAATTTAACTATCAATATGCCAAAAATTGATGAAGAAAGCATTGGTCAATTATTCTTCTCTCTTCAAGTAGCAACTGCCATTAGTGGAGAATTGTATGGCATAGATACCTTCAATCAACCAGGGGTTGAAGCAAGTAAGGTCGCAACTTACGCTCTTTTAGGACGAAAAGGCTACGAAAAAGAAGCCAAAGAAATTTCAAAGAGAAAAAAGGGAAATAAAAAATTAGTCATTTGATTAATTTAATAACCTGAAAGCGTCTGAGTCTTGCTCAGACGCTTTTTTTTGACCACGATTTTCGCTTCTTTTTTACATTATTATTGATTGTAAATTATTAAAATGAAAATAAAAATTAACTCAGGTCACTTATTATTGGTACTTATCGCTATTGTTTTTGCGTTTGGCCCTGTTTGGTTTAGTTATCAAAAAAAAGCGGTTTACCAAGCCGTGTCAAGAGATTGGATTTCTATTAGACTCCCCGGTAAGATTTCAGAGCTATCAATTCCAGGGACAACCAAATTTAAATTTATTGCCGCAAACGATTCCTATCGTTCAGCTGTAGTATCATTGATTCCTACCCCAAAAAATGGTAAATTGAGAATTGCCTTTGATAAAGGGGGGGGTGATGTTGCGATGTTTATTAATCACGTTATTCTCAATCAAAGTTTAGCAAACATTATGTTTAAAAATACAGATAATCCTTATTCTTATAAGCTGTCTGCTATTAGAAAAAACGATAAATGGTATATGGCTGGAAAAGTTTGGCTCACAGATGACAAATCAAATGCAATTTTGGTTTTGGTTTACTCTCAAAGCAAGAAAAATAGCATGAAGGTTTTAGACAAAATATTAGGGTCGGTTAAACTAAAAAAATAGTATTATACCTAAATCAACTGCGAAATTTAGGGATGAGTAATTACTGAAAGTATTTTGTTTTTGTCTCAATTCACACAAATAACCAAGTTTTTTATTGCACATATCAATTTAGCTTATATAAATATTCTCATATTTGTAGATGACATTTAACAAAGGTAAAATATGGAAACAGGCAAAATATTTGGGATGATTTTTGAAGTTATTGGCGGACTTGGTCTTTTTATGTTGGGCATGAAATATATGTCTGATGGATTGCAAACAATTGCTGGCAAAATGTTGGTCATGACATAGCTGACGAAGGAAGACGACAACTGCGGATGGCTGACGAATATGAGTCTGCTGGCGATTATATTGTTAATATTCTTAAATTTAAACTAAGAATGGAGAATGCGGAATTAAAGTTTAGCGAGAAAGGGAAAGAGGAAATAAGACGTCTGCATTCAGAGGTAGAAGATTATATGAATATGGTTACCAAGGCATACGAAGAACGATATTTTGATATTATAACCAAAGCCCATTCTCAAGGTGATGCAATTACTCACACCGTAAGAGAGATTAGAAATTCTCATCTTAATCGAGTTAGCACAGAAAAGATAGAACCTCTTTCTTCAGTGCTTTTTATTGATACAATAAATGCCTATCGAAAAGTAAAAGATCACATCCTAAACATGGCAGAAGCCATGGCAGGAGAAAAATAAATTTCTAACTTGTTAGTTTTTATTTGTGATAATTATTCTTCTTAATTTAACATCAGTTGAGGAATTTACATTTCGTTTTATACTAAGCTGGATGTTGTATTTGTCTTGCAGTGTTGAAATGCAAGATTAGTGCAACACTTATTCTGATTGCGGACAAACCAAATGAATCATCTAAAAGTCACAACACTATAAAATAAAAATAGTTACAACTTATATCTTTGTAAAATAAACTTGGTATGATTGTTGCTAAAGTTATAAAGTAAGGTGATAAAACATATTAAGATTACCAAAAATTATTCAGGAGGTATTAATGATTAAAATTATTGAATTTTCAGTAGATAGACCAAAGCTTATTGTTGGAGTGATGTTAATTCTGACTCTTGTTATTGGTTCAATCGCGGTTGTCCCTAGTCTATTTCCTAAATCGTTTCCTTCTGCCAATAAGGTTAAGGTTGATACCGATCCTGAAAATATGCTACCCTCTGATGAGCCTGTTAGGGTGTTTCATGAAAAAATGAAAAAACAATTTAATCTATATGATATGATTGTTGTCGGAGTGATTAATTCTAAAAATCCGAATGGAGTTTTTAATGTTAAGACCTTGAAAAAAATTCATTCTCTTGCCGAATACGCAAAGACAATTCACTGGAATGATAAAAATAATCCGGGTCATTTGGCAGGGGTGGTTAGCTCTGAGATTTTGGCTGTTTCAACTGTTGACAATATTGAGCCAAAAGGTTTGGGTGGAATAAAGTTTGAATGGCTGATGAAAAATCCTCCGAAAACAGAAAAAGAAGCCTTGGTGATTAGAAAAAAGGCAGAGCGAATTCCAATGTTTATGGGAACCATTCTTTCTGATGGCGATAAAGATAATGAGGGTAGGGCAACACCGTCAAAAGCAATTGCATTGTATATTCCGCTCACCGATAAGCATCTTAGTTTTAAGGTTGCAACAATGTTAGAAAAGAAGGTTGCAGAATTTACTGGCGGAGATGATGAGTTTCATATAACCGGTTTGCCGGTAGCAGAAGATACCTTTGGGGTGGAAATGTTTAAGCAGATGGCAATGTCTGCTCCGCTTGCAATGCTGATAATCTTTTTGCTTATGTGGTATTTCTTCCACAAATTATCACTCATTATTTCGCCAATGATTATTGCGATTGTCTGCATTATTCAAACCATGGGATTATTGGTGATTACTGGAAATACCATTCACATTATGAGTTCAATGATTCCTATCTTTATTATGCCGATTGCGGTTTTAGATGCGATTCATATTTTGAGTGAATTTTTTGATCGCTATCAAGAAACAAAAGATCGCAGAACAACCATTGTTGAGGTGATGAAAACACTGTTTAAACCAATGTTGTTTACCTCGCTTACCACAACAGTTGGTTTTGCATCTCTTGCTTTAACTCCCATTCCGCCGGTGCAAACTTTTGGATTATTCATCGCTTTTGGGGTGATGATGGCGTGGGTTTGGACCGTGCTATTTGTTCCGGCAGCTATTATGTTTATTAGTCAAAAGTCTTTAGAAAATTTTGGACTAAAACAAAAAGATGAAAGCCAAGACTCACATACCTTGATGAGTATGTTGTTGAAAAAATTAGGTGAAATTACTTACTATCGAGCAAGGTTGGTATTGTTGTTCTTCTTTTTGATTTTTATAATTGCCGGTTTTGGAATTGCAAAGATAAATATTAATGACAATCCAATCAAATGGTTTGAAAAAAATCATAAGATAAGAATTGCTGATAAAAAATTAAACAAGCATTTCGCAGGCACTTATATGGCATATCTTACATTTTCAGCAGATGATGAAAATTTGAAGTCTAAAGATGCTCTTGATGTATTGCGTAATAAATCACCAAAAATAATTAAACAACTCAAAGACGATGGTTATGAAGGAGTGGAAGGGGTTTTTGATTCTATCCTTAAAAAAGCAGTTGCTATCCAATCTCGATACAATAATCGATTGGAATTTTTGAACAAATTGAGTTCTTTCGCAACATCTATGGCTGATGATGAAAAAACTCCCGAAAATATAATTGATACATGGAGTGAGGCAGCGACCTTCGTTGAGCTTGAAAAACAAAGTTTGGAAACATTCAAAGACCCTGCTGTTTTGCAATGGATTGCCAAACTTCAAGATTATTTATTGACAATCAGGGATAAAAATAATGAGAAATATTTGGTGGGAAAATCTTCGTCATTATCAGATGTTGTAAGAACGGTTTATCGTGAGCTTACCGGCGGTAATTCAAAAAATTATATTATCCCATCTAGAAGACAAGGTGTTGCTCAAACCTTGATGCAATATCAAAATGGGCATCGTCCAAATGATTTGTGGCACTTTGTAGAGCAACCTAATTTGGACAAAGGAAATTCAGGATTTAGAATGACAAATCTTTGGATTCAATTAAAAAGTGGAGACAATCAAGATATGGTTGAGCTTGTCAAAGATGTAAATGATTGGTTTTTGAAAAATCAGCCACCTGTCAAATTAAGAAAAGAATGGTTTGGATTAACCTATATAAATATGGTTTGGCAAGATAAAATGGTTGCCGGGATGCTCAATGCCTTTCTCGGTAGTTTTGTAGTTGTGTTAATTATGATGATATTTCTTTTAAGAAGTGTATTGTGGGGATTGTTGTCAATGATACCACTAACCGTTACTATCGGTTCAATATATGGATTTATTGGCTTTATTGGCAAAGATTATGATATGCCGACAGCGGTGCTATCTAGCCTTAGCTTGGGTTTGGCGATTGACTACGCAATTCATTTTCTTGCTCGGTCACGTGAATTGCGAGCTGAAAATAAAGATTGGGAATCAACCTTTGCCCTTGTCTTTGGTGAACCGGCAAGAGCCATCGCAAGAAATATTTTGGTGGTTGGTGTTGGATTTTTACCATTACTTGCTGCGCCACTTGTTCCGTATAAAACGGTTGGATTTTTCATTGCGGCAATCTTGATTACTGCCGGGATTGCCACGCTTTTAATCTTGCCGGCAATGATAAAGATTTTGGAAAAATATTTATTCAACGAAAAGCAATAATAGGAGATTTGTTATGAAACGATTTTACATTGTATTGACAGTAGCTTTGATAAGTAGCTTGTGGCAAAATTTAAATGCAGAGGATATCAATAAAAAATTAACTGTGGAAGAAATAATAAAGCAAGCAAATAAGGTTGCCTATTATCAAGGTAAAGATGGTAAAGCGAAGATAGAGATGGAAATCTATAACAAAAACGGCAAAAAGAGAATAAGAAAATTTACCGTTTTAAGAAGGGACGCACTACCGAAGGATGGCAAGGTAAAGGCAGATGATTATTGTGCGGAACAAAAATTTTATATATCTTTCACCCGTCCTGCCGATTGGAATAGAACGGTATTTATGGTTCATAAATTTATTAATAAAGATGATGATCGTTGGTTGTATTTACCGGGGTTAGACTTGGTCAAACGCATTTCTGCTACTGATAAACGAACCAGTTTTGTTGGTTCACATTTCTTTTATGAAGACATTTCAGGAAGAAACCTAAATGAAGACATTCACGAATTGATTAAAGAAAGCAAAACCTCTTATACAATAAAAAATACACCAAAGAAAGCAGACACTGTTGAGTTTTCTTACTATCTTATTTATGTTCAAAAGGGAACCTTTCTCCCGTATGCCTCAGAATATTTTGACAAAAATGGTGAAAAATATCGAGAAGGAAGAGCTCTTAAAACCAAGGTTATTGATGGCTATTTAACCGTAATAGAGGCAGAAATGAACGACTCTAAGATTGGAGGAAAAACAATACTAAAATATTCAAAAGTAAAATATAATATCAATCTCCCGGAAAATATTTTCACCGAAAGATTTTTAAGAAATCCACCACGAAAATTTTTAAGATAACCTAAATTCCTAATCGTTTTGCCACATCATTGAAGGTGGGAGATTCGGCATAGAGTTTTTCAAATTCGGCACGAGCACGAGATTTTTTGCCTAAATCTTCATAAACTAATGCACGCTCATAACGCAAGGCATGGAGAAGTTTTGCCGGGCGATTTTTCTTTCTTCGCAGAGCAGTTGTTAATGTGTCACGAGCTGCGGTAGGCAAATTGAGACCCCTGAATGCTTTGGCTTTATAAAGCAATAACGCTGCATGGATGGGAGATTCGTTTTCTACATTTTCTCCTAATTTTATAATGCCGTGAAAGACATCTTTGGTAAGCGGTTTAGAATCCAACAATAATTCCGCAAGAGATAATTTGACCACTACATCATCCGGCTCAAGTTGACGCAGTCTTTTTAGGCAAGCGGTTACTTCATTCCACTGCTCCTGAGATTGATAGATTTCCACCAAACCTAACAATACTCCTCTCAAGTCAGGATTTATGTATGCCGATACCTCCTCTGTAATGGGTAGGCTCATTGTAGCGGATATGCCGTATTTAGAAAAGTATTGTCCTAATTGCTTGTGTTTTTTGGCAGCCATAGTTAGGTATAATGTGGCATTTTCAAACTGCTTTTTTTTGATTGCGATAAAGCCTGCCAAATAGGCACCGTCGGCTAAATGAATTGCATTTTTTAAATATTCAAGTGCCTTGTTTTCGCTACCATGAATCAATTCTCGGCAACCATTTATTAAGGCTTTCTCGTCATCCGGGGTTATTAGTTTTTTGAAAAATCCCATGGTCAAACGATTCTCTTCGCAAACCGAGAATCCTTCTGCGTTGGTTGGAGGGGTATTTTTTTTATGGTTAGAACCTTTGTTTGAAAAGGTTGAGGTGTAAAATAGTCCTGTTCCCGGAATACCTGTTGTTACTCGTTTGCCACGAGGACCAACGGTGAGTTTTGCTCCTCGTGGTCCAAAAGAAAGAGAGCCACCAGATTTACTTAAATTTAAGGTTATGCCCGGTGCAATTTTAATTCTTCTCCAAAATCGAAAACTCATATTACCTCCGTAATCCTAAATTTAACAGTTTGTACCTACAGAAGGTATGTTGTAAAATTTAATTAGAAATTGAGAACAAATATCATAGAATAGATGGTAAAGATTGTAAACAAATTTATTGGTTGAGGAATGGTTGTGAAGAAGATTCTTTTTATTATTAATCCTAAATCTGGTGGTCGATTTGGTGTTAAATTATCAAAGGTTATTCACAATTCTCTTGTTGGAGTGCTAACTCTCGATGATTATGATATTGAAACCGTCGGTTCGGAGCTTAATGAAAGAATTGCCGGTTTGATTGTCAAATATGAAAAATTAGTAATCGCCGGGGGAGATGGAACGGTTTGGCATACAATAGCAAGAATAGCAACGTTAGATAATCTTCCGCAAATTGCAATTATTCCACTTGGCACCGGTAATGATTTGGCACGAAGTTTAGGGTATGATAAATTTATAAAACACAATGGCGTTTCAGCTTTTATTCAAAAAGTTCTTACCGGTTATTCTCAACAAGTAGATGTTTTCTGCATTAACGATTCAATTTATTTTACCAATTATCTCAGTATTGGGATTGATGCAAAAATTGCAAATGAATTTAATGCCTTGCGTAAATCCAGATGGGGGTTCCTCTTTTTCTCAAAGGCTTGCAACTATTTGGCATATTTCATTCTTGGAATAAAAAATTTAATATTTATAAATCCTTCTAACTTTGAAATAAGCGGAGATGATGTTAATATCTTAATAAATAAAAAATTACCGGCATTCATCATTAGCAACATTCCAAGTTATGCAGGAGGATGTTCACTTTCAGATAAGATTGAGATTGATGACTGTCATTTTGTTGTTAGCTTGATAGAAAATCGGCGAGATTTTATCAAATTATTTACCACGGTTTTTTCAAAGACACCTCTAAATTCCATCTCAAAACTTAAACAATGGAAGATAAATAATTTACAAATATCAATCAACAGCTCCGCATTTGTGCAAGTCGACGGAGAAGACATCGCTGATAAAATAACAAACAAATTGACAATAAAACATTTTAGAAAGTTGACGTTTGTTAATTAGTTTTCTCAACACTTGCCACAGAGGTATTAACTTGAATTTCGTATCAATTGCAAAATTTAGTTTAAATTAGCCAAACTGTTCAAACATATTTAATAGGAACAATCCCTATCTCCTTTATAAATCATAATTTAACTGTATTATTATTCAGTTTTTACCGAAAAGTGACGATAAAAGTTGAAAGGCATAATTGTCTTGTTTTATTGTTAATGGAGAAAACAAATGCAGATAAGTGCATATACAACTGGTGAAGCAGCCAGATTGTGTGGGCTTAGTTTATCTACCTTGAAACGATGGATAAGCCGTGGTTCTATAGGTACCTATAAAACTCCGGGGGGAAATATTAGAATCCCTCATGAGGAGTTGCTGGAGTTCATGAAGGAATATGATATTCCTTTTTCAATAGATTTTATTGGGACAAAACTCTTGCTATACACAAAAAATGTAAATCGAAATCTTGTCAATGGCATCTATGAAATTTATCCTGATTTGCAAATAAATATTGTGGATAACGAAATAGAGTTGGGTTTTTTTATGGCACAAAATAGACCACAAGCAATTATTTTTGATGAAAAAACCAAAGATTTTAATGAAAAATGCAAAAACATCAAAAGGACAATAAAACCTGCAAACATAAAAATTGGGGTTATTGATGGGAATTGTAGCTCTCAGGGCAAGGTTTATGAAGTTTTGAATAATATTAATGATGAAGATGGTTTAAAACAGTTTTTGTGCAAGTTGTTAGAGCCATCAATTAAAAACAATTACCGCAAAAAAATAGCTTAATACCAAAAAGGAGATTAATTATGGATTATCTATCATATTGGAGTTTACAGGAACGACCTTTTGAAAATAATAAAAATGTTAGCTTTTTCTATCCGGGGCATGATCACATTGAAGCACTTGAAAGATTGCTTTATATTGTAAAGGATGGGAATATGCACTTTGGACTTTTGACCGGAGAGGTTGGTGCCGGTAAGAGTATGATTTTAAATCAATTTATGCAAAAACTTCAAAATAACGATCAATACCTGCCTATGTTTCTTGCAAACGGAAATATGGATTGTAAGGATATTATGTGTGAGATAATTTATCGATTGAACCGCAAAGGTGCGATGAGCCGGAGCCGTCGAGAAATCCTTTGTAAAATGACAAAGTATGAAGTTGCCTCAAAGTTTAATGATTTGTTAGAAACCAAGGTTACTAAGCCGGGTAAGTTGATGGTGATTATTATTGATGAGGCACAACAGCTTTCAGAAGAAACTCTCATTGAATTAAAAAATCTCACCAATCTAGGTTCTTATGATAAAAATTCAATAACCATAATTCTTGCAGGACAGCCTGAGTTGGCGGATCACGTCTGCTCTATGCCGGCGATTGACCAGCGAGTAGGATTGAGATATCATCTGCCGTATCTTAATGAAGAATCAGTTTCAGAGTATCTTGATTACCGTTTGCGGGCAGCAGGCAATAATAATGCTGAAGTTTTTCCAAGTGATGCAAAAGAAGTGATTTATGATTATACTGGTGGCACTCCACGGGAGATTAATAGAATATGTAAACTCGCCCTTGATAGGAGTTATTCGCTAGGTCAAAAAACAGTAAGTTCAAATGTTGTTAGAAGTATTGCTTCTGATATCTTTAGTCAAAACGCAATGGTTGGTTAATTTTAATTATGTCTGGGAATAATGATGGCTGACGATACTACTGAATTCAGTCTCCACGAAATGGAAAATATAAAACGGAAGATGTCTCATATAGAAACATCTCGTGAGAACTCTATTACCCAGAATCATCAAAACACTCCATTTACAGAAAATATAATGGTTCATGATGATATGTATCAACAGCATCAAGCTCCAGGGCAACAACCTCATCTTTCTCAACAGGTAGCACAACAACAAACATCACAAATAGAAGAAGGTGAATCTCTGCATTTTAGGAGAAGTCTGCGAGTATTGCATCGACATTTATTGATAATATTTTTTATCATCATTGTAACTCCAAGTATTATTTGGGTTATTGATACTCAATTCAGACCTAAAATGTATATATCAAAAACCATGTTAGAACAACTTGACGAAGCACAATCAAGAGATATTGTCATCGGAGCAATGCGTTTATCGGCAAGACGAACAGATGTGGGTTACTTCAATAAAATTATTCAAAATGAAGAATTTGATCAGCAGGTTCGTCTTCTTCTCAATACAGAGATACAACGTCTAAAAAATGCAATTAAAAAATCTAAAGATGTTAAATCTCGTTATCGTAAAACCATCATGATTCATAAACTTGAAAAGATGGTGGGAGATATTACAAAAAAAATTCCTAATGAATATTACAAATATCGCGGTTCAATTTCAGGAAGTTATATTGATGAAGAAACTATCAGTTTGTCTGTAAAAGGCGCATCGCCGGATATCCTTAAGCTGGTTGCGGATAGTGTGGTAATCGCTGCAAATAAAATTGCAAGGACTGAGAGGATATCACAGATTGCTGATTTTCGAGATCAGCTCATTGCTGCACGAGAACAACACAATCGACAATTAGCAGATGTTCGTAAAAAAATTGATGAGATTACCTCTCAAATCACTGAAAAAGATGTTGATTTAGGAACTAAATTTAGCATTGTAAATCAACTGCAAATGGAGGAACATAAAAATCAAGTAGCTCTTTCTGAACTTGAATTAAAGATGAAGCATTTGAAACAGCAAATAAATTGGGATAAAATAAAAACTAAATTTTTTATAACCAATGAACAAGATATACGATTTATTATGGTTAAAGGTAATCCTCTTCGAGAAAGCTGGCGGTCATTGCTGAGAACCAAAGAAGAAATGCCAACTAAGTACACCTCAGAACATCCAAAATATCAACAGGTAGAACGAGATATTGCCGCAGTAATAAAACAGCTTAAAACTAGAGGAAATGTGACTTCGAGTGGTCAAGTTCCTCCCTTACCATCGCTACAAGAGGAAGAATTGTTTGCGAAAATCTCAGAGCTTGATTTTAAAATTCCTCTTGCCAAACTTAGACTTGAAGCAGCAACAAAGAAACTGAATGGCGAAAAGAAAAAAGAAAAAATGGATACCCTTAGTAACATCTCTGATCCCAAAGAAAAACAAAAAATGAGAATGCTCAAGGATAAAAGAAACGGACTTATTCAGGAAAGAGAAAGTCATCAAGCAGCAAGCCTTGAAAAATATCGTAGGCTTGGCGAAATTGATATGTTGTTAAATCAAGTAAGCAAAGAAAGAAAATTTAGACAACCAAAACTAGCATCGCCGGCACAATTAATTTCGCCAAGAGTTTCTCTTGATGTTGCTCTTGGGCTTATGTTAGGGATTGTCTTGGGTTGTTCTGTCGCATTTTTGATAGAAAGTGTGGACAACAAATTCCATACTCCATTTGATGTTTATTATCATCTTAAACTCAATTATCTTGGGGTGATTCCTAAGTGGAATGAAAAGGAACGAACAACCATTTCTCCTGAAAATCCTGATAGCCATATTTCAGAAATATATGCTCATTTGAGAAATAATATTCGTTATGGAAGAGGTGGGTCTCCCGAGAAATGTCTTCTAGTTGCTAGTGCAACTCAAAGTGAGGGCAAGAGTACAATCTGTGCAAACATCGCAACAAGTTATGCTCTTGAAGGAAATAATGTTGTTCTTATTGACGCAGATTTACGCAGACCTCGTGGACACAAGCTCATAGAAATCTTTCATCGGGAACGACCTATTAAATATGGTTTGGCAGATTACTTGACAGGCGGAGTTGATTTCGATGAAATTATATACAATACTGCGGTGCCTGGGTTATCTTTAATTCCGGCAGGTAGTAGAGTAAGAAATCCTGCTAAGCTTATGGGGTCAGCAGAGATGCAAGCGTTGATAGATAGAGCAGAAGAATCTTTTGATATCGTAATTATAGATTGCCCGGCAGTCCTTCCTGTAGTGGATGCAACAACTCTTTCTGGTAGAGTGCGAGGAGTATTGATGGTTATCGCGGCAGAAGAGGTCGAGATTGCTGCGGTTAAGATGGCTCTTTATCGTCTGCAACATGTCGGTAGTCCGATTGTGGGTGCAGTACTTAACAAAGTATGTGAAAAATCAACAAGTTATTATTATTATGGCTATCGCTATCGGAGTGGTTATTATTACAGCCCATACAGCGAACCATATGTCGATGGTGGTGAAGAATCTGAAGCGTAGATAAACTTACGCGGAGTGAAAAATGAAATTATTTAAGGTTGTAGTTTATGTTTTATTAATTGCAGGATTTTTTTCCTTTATTTGCAATGCTTCTGATAACAATAGTAGTATTCGCAAAAAAGCAATTATTATTATAAAAAGGATTGTTCCTATCCATGTTCAATCTAAACGAGCAATGGCTATTGGCGAGACTGAGACAATCCACTACAATGACGTAGTTACCAAGTCCTCAGACAAATTTAACACAATCAGTTTTTCTGAGGGTGCAAACAAGGGAGAAAAAAATCGAATAAATCCCAATTCAGTTAATGAAGAAGATAGGGTAGTGCATACAAAATCAGCAGAGGATGGTATGACTATAGATAGCCCACTTTATGATCCTAAGCTACCGGAATATAGGATTAGGACTAGTGATGTTTTATTGATTTCAATTCCTTACGAGCCTGATAGCGAAAAAACTGTCCCCGTTCGTCCCGATGGTAGAATAACTTATCTTTTTGATATTGAGGTTATGGCTGCAGGCCTTACTTATAATGAACTAAATCATATCTTAAGAAATAAGCTTGCTAAATATTATAAAAGTCCAAGAGTTAGCGTTATTGGTAAAAGTTTTGCCGGTAACTCTGTATTTATTATGGGTCCGGTTATAAAACCGGGTAAATATGTTATTCATAACGACACTCACCTTTTAGATATTCTCAGTCAAAGTGGAGCAATGTCATTAATGCCAACGCAGGGTGATTCGATAAGAACTAGAGATATTGTAAATCTTGATGAGGCATATATTGCAAGAGGAAACGAAATCCTTGATGTTAATTTTAAAAAACTTCTCGTAAATAGAGATATGACTCAAAACATTATGTTGCGACCAAAGGATTTCATTTATATTCCAAGTAGTCTAGCGAGTGAGAAAAAAGTATATGTTGCCGGTGCGGTTGATGAGCCAAGAGTTCTTAGATTCACCGGTTCAATCACATTTGTTGAGGCAATTACTGAAGCAGGTGGAATCCTTGACGGATCTTCGTGGTCGAGAAGAACATATATAATCAGAGGTGGAGTGAAGAAACCGAAAGAGATTATTCGAGTTAATTATCCAGCCATTATTTCCGGAAAGAAAAAAGATTTCGAATTACAAAACAAAGATATAATCTATATCCCAAAGAATCCATTATTCTACACCAACGAAGTGTTACGCAGCGTGTTAGCCCCACTAAAATCAATTATAGAACTTGATGATATTAATAAAAATAAATTTACCAAAGGCAGAAGGATGTATAAGCAGATTTTCTGATAATTATACGATTAAATTCCGTAGTTAAATCGGAATTTAGGTTCATTGTTTTTTAATATTCAGTAAGCTATATGTAAAAACACTCGCAATTTGTTGCGAGTGTTTTTTGTTTTGGTGGAGGATAACGGGTTCGAACCGATGACCTCAACGCTGCCAGCGTTGCGCTCTCCCAACTGAGCTAATCACCCAAATTGTTTATTTGGCAGTCATCTGACTGCGTCTTCGTCGGCTTATGTACCGATGTACACTTCGCCTCCTCAATCCTTGCATCTGACCGCCAAATAAACAATTTGGGTTTGCTTATCGGGCAATCATCTGACTGTGTCTTCGTCGGCTTGTGTACTGATGTACACTTCACCTTCTCAATCCTTGCATCTGACCGCCAAATAAACAATTTGGGTTTGTTTATCGGACAATCATCTGACTGCAAAAATTAATTAAAAATCGCTCGTAGAGCTTCCTTCATTTTTAACTTTTAATTTTTAACTTTCAACTAATATATTGTTAGTCGTTGTCGTGTCAAATATTAATTGTTTTATTTTTGCTTGTATTCTTTTTCAAACTCTCCGGTGTAGATCGCTCTTGGTCGGAAGATTCTGTTTGTTTTTAGGTATTCTCTCACTCTTGCCGTCCAGCCAGCTACTCGGCTCACAGCGAAGATTGGGGTAAACATATCTGTGTCAATTCCCATTGCCCGATAGACAATTCCACTATAAAAGTCGACATTCGGGAATATTCCTTTTTTCTTTCCTAGGGTTTTGACAACTTCTTCTTCTAGTTGCTTGGCAATCTTTAGCAGTTTTTTGTCTTCGGGTGAATTTTTGGCTACAAAATCTGCAATCGGTGCAAGAATTCTTGCTCTTGGGTCATATGTTTTATAAACGCGATGTCCCATTCCCATGATTTTTTTCTTTTGAGCTCTTGCCTCTTCGTACCATTCAGCAACATTACCTTTTTTTGCGATTTTTTCTAGCATATAGAGGACTTGCTCGTTTGCTCCACCGTGAAGTGGTCCATTCAGGGCAGCTATTCCAGAGCCGATCGAAAAGTAGATGTCTGATAAAGTAGATGCCACGACCATTGAGGCAAAGGTGCTTGCGTTCATTCCGTGATCTGCATGAATAATGAGGCTGATATCCATAATTCGCTCTTCTTCTGCAGATGGTCTTTTTCCTGTCATCATATAAAGGAAGTTGGCTGCGTGGCTCAGCTCCGGATCCGGCTCAATCGGTAGATTGCCATTTCGTATTCTTGAAATTGCGGCAGTTAGGGTTGCCATGCCGCTGATGAGATGGTAAATATCTTCGAGATTTTCATTGTCTTTTACATCTTCAACTTCATAAACCGCATGCTCGTGCCCGACTGGAGTGGTTTCGTCAGGAATGGAGTCTTCGTCGGTATTGACGGTTTTAATTTTTTCTCTTTTTTTGACATCCTTTTCAATATTAGACAAAACCCTTCTCATTAGATTAACTCCTAATCTAAGAGATCCCATTGGCGAAGTGTCTTCTACCGGAAAGCTTTGGAGCAATCTCAATGTTTTGGGGATGTGTCGATAGGTGACAAGCTTTTTGTTAAACGCTGTTAATTGTTTTTCAGTTGGTAATTTTCCAAAAATTAAGAGATAAGCAGTTTCTTCAAAGGTAGAATTTATTGCTAAATCAAAAACATTATATCCCCCATAAGTTAAAACTCCCTTCGAGCCATTTACATGACCAATTGAAGTGTAGCAGGAAATAGCTCCTTCAAGTCCCGGTCCAATTGTAGCTTCAATCGGCCAATCTTCCTTGCCACCAAGGTGTGGTGACGGTTCGTGTGCTGTTTCTTTTCGAGCTTTTTCCGCAGCCTTTTTTAGGATTTTCGTAATTTCTCTAGTGTCTTTTCTTACCATAGTATTCCTTTGAAATGATATTTAAATTGAAAGGTAATGAATGTATTACCTTTTATATTATCGGTCATAATGAAAAAATGTCAAGGTTTGCTTGGCATAAGTTTATTCTTTAGTAAATCAATGATTTTGCTTGTCATTTTGACACGGTTGCTTCCGGTGGATTATTGATTGTTTTGTATTGTAACTTATTTTTTTTTAGCGTCTTATGGAAGTAGTTTTCGATTGGAGAAAACGGAATGGCATTTGCTTAACTGAAAAGCGAGTATGATTATAAAGATTTTTGTTATAAATCTATTTTTATTCTATGTGAAATTTAGGAGGTAATATTATGGGTAAAATAATTGGCATTGACCTTGGAACTACAAATAGTTGTGTTGCGGTTATGGAAGGAAGTGAATCTAAGGTAATTCCTAATAAAGAGGGAAACCGGACTACTCCATCAATTGTTGCATTTACAGATGATGGTAGAGTTGTTGGTCAGATTGCAAAAAGACAAGCGGTTGCAAATCCTGAAAACACAATTTATTCAATTAAGCGTTTTATGGGTCGCAGACATAGTGAAGTGGCAAGTGAGGAAAAGATAGTCCCATACAAGATTGTTGGTGGTTCCGGAGAGTTGGTTAAGGTCCATTCAAAAGACAAGGATTACACTCCGCCAGAAGTTAGTGCCATCATTTTGCAGTATCTAAAAGGGGTTGCCGAAGATTATCTCGGTGAAGAAGTTACAGAGGCAGTAATTACTGTTCCTGCCTATTTTAACGA